>NZ_JAYUPK010000043.1:0-26064 GCF_043760115.1 Flavobacterium sp. | reverse complement strand
AATGATACAACTGCGCCAGTAGCAACTGTTGCTTCACTTGCAACTGTAACTGGTCAATGTTCGGCAACTGTAACTGCGCCAACTGCAACTGATAATTGTTCTGGAACTATTACTGGAACTACAAATAATCCAACGACATATAATACAGCAGGAACATTTACAATTACTTGGAACTATACAGACAATAACAATAATACATCTTCTCAAACTCAAACTGTTATTATAACATCAGGTGGAATTATTGCAAATTATTATCAGGATATTGATGGCGATGGTTTCGGAAATCAATTAGTTACAATAGAAGAATGTTCTCAACCTATAGGATATGTTTCTAATAGCAGTGATTGCGATGATAATCAAATTCAATATTTAGATAATGATAATGACACATTCGGTTCAACTACTCAAGTTGCTTGTGGAGTTATCAATAATATAGATTGTAATGATAATGATCCAAATATAATCGGACTAAATTTATATTTTGCAGATAACGACAATGATGGTTACGGAGATGGAAATGTATCCATTGAATCGTGTGTTCAACCATTAGGATATGTAGAAAATCCAAGCGATTGTAATGATAATGAGTTACAATACGAAGATTTAGATGAAGATGGATATGGTTCAACTACTTTAGTTGGTTGTGGAGTTCCAAATAATTTAGATTGTGATGATTCAATGTTACAATTTTTAGATAATGATGGAGATGGTTATGGTGTTTTTATAACTGTAGCTTGTGGAGTAACTAATGCATTAGACTGTAATGACAATGATATAAATGTATTTGAACCAACTACTTTCTATCAAGACAGTGATGGTGATGGTTTTGGAAATCCAATTTTTACAATACAAGATTGTACTCTACCTGTAGGTTATGTAACTAATAATTCTGATTGCAATGACAATCAAATACAATATCAAGATAACGATAATGACGGTTTTGGTACTACATTATTTGCAGCATGTGGAGTTGAGTTTGATACAGATTGTGATGATACTAATCCAACAATAAATGTATTATTACCTTTCTATTTAGATGCAGATAATGATGGGTTTGGAAATGATAATGTTTCTTTACAATCTTGTTCGCAACCAGTTGGCTATGTAAGAAACAATTCTGATTGTAATGACAATCAAATTCAGTACGCAGATAATGATAATGATGGTTTTGGTTCTACAACAATTGTAGCTTGTGGAGTTGCAAATAATATAGATTGTAACGATAACGACGGTTCAACAAATGGATTAATAACTTATTACCAAGATACCGATAATGACGGTTTTGGTTCAACAACAATAACTATTCAAGCTTGTACACAACCTGTTGGATATGTAACTAACAATTTAGATTGTAATGATAATCAAATTCAGTATGCAGATAATGATAATGATGGTTTTGGATCTACATCAATTGTAGCTTGTGGAGTTGCAAATAATTTAGATTGTAATGATAATCAAATCCAGTATGTAGATAATGATAATGACGGTTTTGGTTCTACTACAATTGTAGCTTGCGGAGTTGAGTTTAACACAGATTGTGATGACTTTAATTCAACAATAAATGTATTATTACCATTTTATCAAGATGCTGATAATGATGGGTTTGGAACGGATAATGTTTCTTTACAATCGTGTTCTCAACCAGTTGGATATGTAAGTAACAATTTAGATTGTAATGATAATCAAATTCAATACGCAGATAATGATAATGATGGTTTTGGTTCTACAACCATTGTAGCTTGTGGAGTTGCAAATAATATTGATTGTGATGATAATAATGCTGTAGCAAATTCTTTATTTACTTATTATCAAGATGCAGATAATGATGGATTTGGTTTTAATCTTAATTCAACTCAAGCGTGTTCGCAACCAGTTGGATATGTAACTAATAATTTAGATTGCAATGATAATCAAATTCAATATGCAGATAATGATAATGACGGTTTTGGTTCTACATCAATTGTAGCTTGTGGTTCTTCAAACAATTCAGATTGTAATGATAATCAGATTTTATATTCTGATAATGATAATGACGGTTTTGGTTCTACAACAATTGCAGCTTGTGGAGTTACTAATAATACAGATTGCAATGATACTAATGCATCTTTAAATGTTTCTATAACTTTCTATAAAGATACAGATAATGATGGATTTGGTTCAACAACCATATCAATTCAATCTTGTACGCAACCAGTTGGTTATGTTACTAATAATTTAGATTGTAATGATAATCAAATTCAATATGCAGATAATGATAATGATGGTTTGGGTTCTACAACAATTGTAGCATGTGGAGTTGCAAATAGTACAGATTGTAATGATTCTAATGCTAATGCAAATTCAACTAATACTTATTATCAAGATGCTGATGGAGACGGATTTGGAAATTTCAATGTATCAATATCATCTTGTTCACCAGTTGCAGGATATGTGATTTCATCTACTGATTGTAATGATACTAAAGCAACTATTAATCCAAATGCAATAGATATTTGTTATGATGGATTAGATAATGATTGTAATGGAGTAATTGATAATGTTGGATTACCTGGAGGTTGTTTACCTAAAGTAACAATAGTTCAATCTACTCAATGTGGAACAAGTCTTGCAACTATTGATCAATACATATATGGAAATGCAGTTCCTGGGTCAACTGGATACCGATTTAAAGTTACAAATATGGTAACTAACCAAGTTCAATCAATTGACAAAATATTAAGAGTTTTTAGAATTACAGAATTACCAACTTATGCATTTAATACAACTTATCAAGTAGAAATTGCAGTTAAATTTAACAATGTATGGCAACCATTTTTTGGTAACCCTTGTACAGTAACAACACCTTCTCCAACTAGTAAAGTTCAAACTTCACAATGTGGAACAACAGTTGCAGCATTAAATACAACAATTTTGGCTGATGCAATACCTTTTTCTGTAGGATACAGGTTTAGAATTACAAACACAGTAACCAATCAGGTTTATATATTGAACAGAGTATTAAGAGATTTTAATTTTGGATTAATAAATTCTACTTATGGAACAACATATAATGTAGAAGTAGCAATAAAAAACACTACTGGAGAATATTTACAATATGGATTACCATGTGCTGTAACTACACCAACATTAGTAACGAAAATTCAAACTTCTCAATGTGGTAGTACTTTAACAAATTTAAACACTGTAATTTATGCTGATATTGTTCCATATGCAACTGGATATAGATTTAGAATTACAAATCCAAATAATGTTACAGAACAGTATATCATAGATAGAACATTAAGAGAATTTAGAATGGATTTATTAAACGGTGTTACTAATGTAACGTTATACAATGTCGATGTAGCGGTAAGAAATACTGATGGAAGTTACTTGCCTTATGGAGTTGTGTGTACAATTAATACACCAGACAGACAAGTTAGAAAAATAGCAGATCAAAATTTAAATGAGAGTTTTGTAGCATCTATTTATCCTAATCCATTTGTAGACGAATTTACTATAAAATTAGATACAGTTTCAGATGAAGTTATTTCTATAAAAGTTTATGATTTAACAGGAAGAATTGTAGATACCAAGAGTATTTCTGCAACGCAGTTAGAAAATTTAAAACTTGGCGCAACATTACCATCTGGAGTGTATTCTGTAATAATTACAAAAGGTAATGTTACTAAAACAAATAGAATAATAAAACGATAGGAATCCCCAAATCTATCCTATGTAAAAGCCATCTTATTAATTTAAGATGGTTTTTTTTTACCCAAATTTAAATAGGTACTTCAAATTAATCTATACTTAAGAAATCAATGGATAAAATTAATAAAATTGTAGGTTTTTTATACTATTATATTTCAATATATGTATTTAAACGATTATATATGTATTTAATCGATGTAATGTTTTTTTATTTAAAACTTCTCATGTACTTTTGTAAAGTCAAATTAATCTAATAGAGTCTTTAATGATTCAACTCTATTAAAAAATAAAAAAATCATAAACTAAACCCCGAGTTATGAAAAATTTTACTTTATCAAAAATGTTTTTTTCAACAGTATTTTTTATACTGCTTACAACAACATCATTTTCACAAACCGTTTTAAGTACAGAGAACTTTAATGGTAGTTTTGGTATTTGGACTGCAAATGCAAATGTAATTATTGATGCAACCACTCCGTACGAAGGAACCAATTCTGCTAGGTTCACTGGCACAGCTAACGGTACAATGTCTACTCCATTTACAGGAATTAACATTTTACCTTACAATAAAATAGATGTAAAATTCTTTTTAAGATGTACTAGCTGCGTTACTGGTAATGCTATAACATTAAGATATAGACCGACTGCTTTGTCTGCTTATCAAACAATTCGTGTTTACACTTATGGAAACGATATAAAAGCAAATGGTGTAAATTATGCCTTTTATGCAACAATATATTCTACAACAACAACTTTTAGTCCTACTGGTCAATTTGAATTTTTATCAAATTTAACATCTTCATCAACACCAAAAATATTTATAGATAAAGTTTCTATTACTGGAACTACATTTAATACTATAACAAATGGACCTGGTGGAGTTATTTCTAATTTAGAAACTTGGTTAAGAGCAGATATGGTAAATGGTTCTGGCGTTGCAACTGATAATTCATTTGTAGATTCATGGCAGGATGTAGGTAAAGGAAATGATGCTAATGTTATAGACGCTACAAATGCAACTTTAACTAACAAACCACTTTTTAAAAATACAGCATCAAGTAATATAAATTTTAATCCAGTAGTTTTATTTAATAATGATCCAACAACTTCTGTTACAGATTATACCGGTTTAGTAAATAGAGCCGAATTAAATGCTACAGGAGGATTTTTTACTCAAGAACAATTTATTGTTGTAATGAATGACACACCAAGTATTATTAGTAGTACAACAGCAAGTGTAGATTTATTTTGTGCACAAGGTGGATTAAATAATGCTTGGGATAATGATGGAACAGGTTTTGGTTTTGGTAGATACTCAGTACGTTTTGATAACGAAGTTTTAAGTTTTTGTTTAAGTACAACTTCTAGTTCTGGAACAGGAATTCCTGTAGCTTCTAGAGGTTATGGTGTTAATCATAATGGTACAGGAGTAAATTATAGTACTCTAGGAATTTTAAGTTCAAGAAACAATACAACTGCAACAGGTAATCAACTATTTTTAAACGCTAATAGAATTGACAATCAAGAAGTTGGCGTGCCACAATTTTTAAATTCTAACAATAGAAGATTTTGGTTGGGTAGAAGCCAAATATACAGCGGAAGTTTTGGAGGTAGAATTGCCGAAGTAATTACCTATTCTACAAGAAAAAATGACACATCAGAAAGAAGAAGAATTGAAAGTTATTTAGCAATTAAATACGGAATAACATTAGGAATTAATGGAACATCAATGAACTATGAAAATTCTAATGGAACAGTAATTTGGGATGCTGCTGCAAGTGCAGGTTACAACTCTGACATTGCTGGAATTGGTTTAGATAACGCATCTCAATTAAATCAAAAACAATCTAAAAGTATTAATCCTATCGAGGTTATGACAATCGGCCTAGCTGATATTTTACCAACAAATACTGCCAATACAAACACATTTGCAACCAACAGAAGTTTTCTTGTTTGGGGTTCAAATGGTGGAAACATGATAAATTCTGGAACTCCAATTGATGTAGATTTAGGTCCAACAACTATTACAACAATTACAGAAGTAGTAAACAGAAGATGGAAAGTAGTAGAAACTGGTAGCGATGTTGCTACAACTAGAGTTTCAGTTCCAACAGCAGCTTTCGTAAGTGGATTACCTCCATTGGCTGCAACTGACGCTTATGTTATGGTAGTTGCAACTAACGCAGCTTTTACAACTGGTGTAGAAACTATTTTTATGTCTACTTTAGGATCAGATCAAACTTTATTATATGATTTTGATGGAACGCATTATATTACATTTGGAGTTGCACACAGAGCAACTAATCCATTACACATTACATTAGATGGATTTGATGATTTTGTTCGAATTGGTGATTCAAATGAATTGGGAACTAACTTTAGTATCATGACTTGGGTTAGACCTAATGGAGCTAACACTCTTGGCAATGAAAGAACAATTATATCTAAAAAACCTGATGCAACATCTGGTTATCAATTGGTTTTACAAAATGATAATAAAGTAAGAATGGAATGGTATGCTCCAAGTGGACTAAAATCTCTTGTAACTAATACAGCTTTACCAAATTTAAAATGGCATAATATTGCTGTAACTTATAATGCATCTTCTTATAATTTAACTATTTATATTGATGGAGTTGTAGATAATTCTAGCAATATTACTCAAGGACCAAACTCAACAAATGGCTTATTTAGTATTGGTGGACAATATATCAATAAAACTACTATCAATAATCTTTGGAAAGGCGATATAGATGAATTAAGAATGTGGAATGTTGTAGTTTCTCAAACAGAAATTCAATACATAATGAATCAAGAAATTTTAGAAATTACTGGCAACAACACAACTGGAACAATTATTCCAACTACTATTACTAAAAATGATATTGCTGGTTTAAAATGGAATACATTATTTGCATACTATTCAATGAACTCCTATATAGGAACACATTTAGATGATGATTCATTAAATATCAATAGAGGAAGTCTAGTAATTCCTGATAAAATTTCTATAAATCCTCAAACTGCTCAAATGCCTTATGAAAGTGGTATTAACGGAGCTTGGTCTGCAAATGCTAGCTGGACAAATGGAGTTATACAAGATGTTCCTTACAGTTTATCAATTGTAGATAATGCTACACCAATTTCTTGGAATATTGTTAAAACAAATCATAATATAACTTCAAATGGTAACAAAGTTGTACTAGGTTTATATGTTGATTCTGCAATATTAAATGCAACTAACGATACCAAATTAGAAGTTACTCATTATTTAAACCTTAACGGAAAAATTGACTTAGAAGGAAAATCTCAATTAATTCAAACATTAAATAGTGATTTAAATCCATTAAGTTCAGGTTCTTTAGAAAGAGATCAACAAGGAACTAAAATATTCCATAATTATAATTATTGGTCGTCTCCAGTTGGTACAATCAACAATACTAGTAATAATAATGCTTATACAGTAGCTGGAGTTATGAAAGATGGCACAACAGCTACGCCACAAAATATTGTGTGGACTGCAGGATTAAATGGAAGCGCTACAAGCCCAATAACTTTAAGTAATTACTGGATTTTTAAATTTCAAAACTTAACTAATAATTATGCAAACTGGCAATCTGCTGGTAACACTGGAAGTTTAAATCCTGGTCAAGGATATACATTAAAAGGAAGCGGAACAACAAATTCTACTCAAAATTATACCTTTGTTGGGAAACCTAATAATGGTTTAATAACTTCAACTGTTGCGGCTAATAATTTAAATTTAAGTGGTAATCCTTATTCGTCTTCAATAGATACTAATGCGTTTATAACTGCCAATGCAGCATCATTAACTGGAACATTATATTTCTGGGAACATTATGTAACTAATAACACACATTCTCTTGCAAATTATCAAGGTGGTTATGCAACAAGAACTTTGGTAGGTGGAACTCCACCTGTTGCACCAGCATTAATTAGTGGTTTGGGTAGTAGTTCTAAAATACCAAGCAGATATATTCCAGTTGGTCAAGGTTTCTTCGTTGTAGGTTCTGCAACTGGCGGAGCAATAACTTTTAACAATGATCAAAGAGCATTTGTTAAAGAAGATAGTGCAAGTTCATATACTTTATTTAAAAGCAATAATGCCACAGTTAGTGCAGATCATTTTGATAACAATGCTAATGATAGATTAACAGAAGATACATTTATAAAAATAAGACTTGGTTTTACATCTAAAGAAGAATACCATAGACAAATTCTTTTAGGATTTATGAACGAAAACGCTACTAGCGGAATAGATAAAGGTTATGATGCTACTTTTTTCGAAAACAATCCAAGTGATATGTATTTTTTAAACAATGGATCTAAATTAAATATTTCTGGTGAGGCAACTTTTAATGTTAATAATATATATCCAATAGGTATAAAATCTAGTGCAACTGGTGAAGTTAAATTTATGATAGATGCAGTTGAAAATTTAGATCCAAACCAACAATTGTTTATTCATGATAATACTAATGACAGTTATAATGAAATTACATCAAATATGTTTACTGTAGAAGTACCTTTTGGTGTAACTGATAACCGATTTAGTTTAAGATTCGTTAATCAAAACGCGTTATTAAACAACAACAACTTTAGCTTAGTTGACGGAATAACAATTGCTTACACTAACAATAATAATATTTTAAATATTAAAAATAATGTGGTAGATACCACTGTACAATCAGTTTCTCTTTTCAATATGTTAGGACAAGGTATTGCAACTTATGATGTAAAAGATCAAAGTCAAAATAATATTGCTCTTCCAATTAAAACTATCAGTTCTGGAACTTACATTGTAAAAATTAAGACTGATAAAGGAGATACAAGCAGAAAAATCATTTTTAATTAGGGTTTAAATAATTGATTTGACACTGAAACCACGCATAAAGCGTGGTTTTTTTTATACATTATAATTAACTATTATAAAATAATAACTTTGCTTATTCTTAATTTTTTACATCTATTAAAAGTATTACGTAAATTAAAAATCTATTTTTACAAAAAGGTATTTTTATTATACATATCGCAAAATAATACTTAATAAATAGTTTTTTTTAAAGTATTATCAAAAAACATGTTTCTTAAGTCACAATAAACTATAATTATAATTTTTAATGTATAATTTGTAGAACTAATACTATCAAGAAATATAATCAGATACATTTATATGTAGCTTAAATCTTATTTAAAATATATTTCTTACTTTTAATCGGTTATTTAAGTATTTAATCGGGTATTTATGCGTTTCATCCGATATTTGAATTTACATTTGTGTCGTAAAAACATACATAATACCCTAATATTATGAAACAGATGAAAAACAGACTTTTTTTTAAAAATATACTATACTTAGTATTTATATTTCTATTAAATTTTACAGCTCAAGCCCAAACGCCAGAAATGAATGTTGTGGGAAATGGAGTTTCTATTGCAGATAATGATACCTCGCCTTCAATTAATGATTGGACAGACTTTGGTCTTTCAACTTTGGGAATAAATGTATCTTATACTTTTACAATTCAAAACACTGGAACTGGAGTTTTAAATTTAGGCGCAATTAGTTTTACAGGAGTTAATGCTACAGAATATAGTGTTACAACTGCTCCAAGTGCAACAGTAGCCGCTGGCGGATCAACAACATTTGTTATAAAACTATCTCCATTATCTGTAGGAATTAAAACCGCTACTTTCTCAATTGTTAATAATGATGGTAATGAAAACCCATATAATTTTAATTTATCTGGAGTTGGAGTAAATCCAGAGATTGATATTTTAGGTAATTTGAATTCAATAATAGATGGAAATACAATTCCATCATTAACTAATTTTACCGATTTTGGAACTACAAATACAGGAGTTGCAATTGCTAGAACTTTTACATTACAAAATAACGGAACAGGAAATTTATCTGTTGGAGCAATTACGTTTTCTGGCGCTAATGCAAGTGAATTTACAATCACTACTCTACCTTTAAATATAGTTGCAAATGCTACTTCTACAACATTTGTAGTAACTTTTAATCCAATTGGAACAGGTTTAAGAACTGCTGCAATATCAATAGTAAATAATGATAGTAACGAAAATCCATATAATTTTTCAATTCAAGGAAATGCTATAAATCCAGAAATAAATATTCTAGGTAATGCAATATCAATTGTAGATGGAGACAACTCACCTACTCTAACAGATTGGACAGAATTTGGCTCAACAAGCATTGGATTTCCAATAACTAGAACATTTACAATTCAAAATACTGGAATAACAAATTTAAACATTGGAGCAATAACTTTTTCTGGCGCAAATGCTTCAGATTATACTGTTACAGTTTTACCATCATCAATTATTTTACCTGGAGGTTTTACAACCTTTACCGTAGCATTTAGTCCTTTAATAGTTCAAGGAAGTGCAGCTATCTTATCTATAGCTAATAATGATAGTAATGAAAACCCATATGATTTTGAATTAAAAGCTACAGGAGTTTCACCAGAAATAAATTTTCAAGGTAATTTAAATAATATAGCTGATGCAGATACATCGCCAGTTATAACAGATTGGACCGATTTTGGAAGTACAAATACAGGAACTACAATTACTAGAACTTTTACAATACAAAATACTTCAAATTTTCCATTATCAATTGGAGCAATCACTTTTACTGGAATCAATGCTACAGATTTTATTGTAACAACTTTACCTTCAGCTTCAATTGCTGCACTTTCAAATACAACTTTTGTTGTCTCATTTACACCATCTGCAATCGGATTAAGAACAGCTACAATTTCTATTGTTAATAATGATAGTAACGAAAATCCTTATGATTTTTCAATACAAGGAACAGGTTTAGCTCCAGAAATTAATCTTTTAGGAAACGCTATAAGTATTGTTGATGCAGATGCAATTCCTTCAATAATAGATTGGACCGATTTTACTTCTTCTGCTATTGGCGTAGCAGTAACAAGAACATTTACAATTCAAAATACAGGAACCGCTACATTAAATATAGGAGCAATAAGTTTTTCTGGAACAAACGTAAGTGAATTTACTGTTACATCTTTACCAGCTTCAACTGTATTATCTGGAAGTTCTACAACATTTATAGTTTCTTTTAATCCAACTGCATCAGGTGTAAGAACTGCAACACTTTCTATTGTAAATAATGATAGTAACGAAAACCCTTATGATTTTGCTATTCAAGGAACAGGAATTGAATCTGAAATTAATATACAAGGAAACGCTATAAATATTATTGATGGAGATACCACTCCAATTACAACAGATTGGACAGATTTTGGTTCTTCAAATGTAAACACTGCAACAACAAGAACATATACAATTCAAAATACTGGAACTGCTGCTTTATCAATTGGAGCAATTACATTTTCTGGTTTAAATGCCACAGATTTTACCATAACTACTTTGCCTACACCATCAGTTGCTGTTAATAGTTCTACAACATTTGTAGTTAGCTTTAATCCTTCTGCATTAGGGATTAGAACAGCTTCAATTTCAATAGTAAATAATGATGCCAATGAAAATCCTTATAATTTTACAATACAAGGTAACGGAATACTACCAGAAATAAACATACAAGGTAACGCCATTACAATTTTAGATGGCGATAGTACACCGTCAATAACAGATTTATCAGATTTTGGATCATCTAATATTGGAACAGCAACAACAAAAACATTTACAATTCAAAATCTTGGAACAGCAGATTTAACAATTGGAGCGATAACATTTTTAGGAACCAACGCAGCAGAATTTACAATTACAAATATTCCAAATACTACAGTAATTGCTGGTGGAACTACTACTTTTACAGTTAGCTTTAATCCATCTTCATTAGGATTAAGAACTGCTACAATTTCAATTGTTACTAATGATGCAAATGAAAATCCTTATAATTTTTCTATTCAAGGCACAGGAAATACTCCAGAAATAAATGTTCTTGGAAATTCAATTAGTATTACAAATGGAGATTTAACACCAACAACAATCGATTTTACAGATTTAGGATCTACAAATGTTGGAACAACAATTTCTCAAACTTTTACTATTCAAAACATTGGAAACTCAAGCTTAACAATTGGTGCACTATCATTTTCTGGAATTAATGCTTCAGATTTTACAATTTCAACTTTACCGTCTTCATTAATATTGGCTGGAGCAACTACAACATTTACTGTTGCTTTTAATCCATCGCTAAATGTAATAAGAACTGCTACATTAAATATTATAAATAACGATTTAGACGAAAATCCATATTCATTCTCAATTCAAGGTTTGGGAATTGCTCCTGAAATTGATATTCAAGGAAATGCACTATCAATTATTGATGGAGACACAACACCTATAGCTACAGATTGGACAAATTTTGAAACTTTATCAACTAGAACTTTCACAATATTTAATACTGGAAATCAGTCAATGAACATTGGAACTATTTCAATAAGTGGAGCAAACGCGTCAGAATTTTCAATAGCAACATTACCATCATCTACAGTTGCTGCTGGAGCTTCAACAACATTTATAGTAAAATTTTCTCCAACATCACTTGGTTTAAAAAATGCTATTATTAGTGTAATAAATAATGATGCTAACGAAAATCCTTATGACTTTGCAATAGCTGCAACTGGAATAATTCAAGAAATAGACATTAAAGGAAATGCTATAACAATTGCAACTGGAGATACATCTCCTGTAACTACAGATTGGACAGATTATAGTACAGTTACCAATTCAAGAACATTTACAATTTTCAATACAGGAACAGTACCATTAAATCTTGGAGCTATTTCAATTACTGGTTTAAATGCATCAGAATTTACAATTACCTCATCTCCAACTCCAATTGTTGCAGGAAATAGTTTTACAATTATAACAGTTACATTTATTCCAATATCTAATGGAGTAAAAAATGCAACACTTTCAATTGCAAACAATGATAGCAATGAAAATCCTTATACTTTCGCAATTAGAGCAACAGCTAATTTACCATTAATGAACATTAAAGGTAATAATACTTTAATTACCGATGGAGACATAACTCCTTCATTATTAGACAGAACAGATTTTAATATAACCAATATAAGTTCAGTAATTACACGAACTTATAGTATTGAAAATTTAGGAACAATGAATTTAAATTTAACAGGAACACCATTAGTTTCTGTAATTGGAAGTCCAGAATTTACAGTTTTAGTAGTTCCTTCATCAACAATAACTGGAAATAATACAACTTCATTTGTTATAAGATTTAATCCTTTAACAATTGGAATATATACTGCAGATATATCAATTGCTAATAATGATCCACTTGCAGGAAAAAATCCTTATACTTTTAGAATTACAGGACAAGCAGTACAAGTTTTTACTGATTCTGACGGTGATACCGTTTTCAACAATGTTGATTCTGATGATGATAATGATGGAATTCCAGACAATATAGAACAAAGTTATAATTCTGGATCATTAATAACCAACAAAGTTGATGTTCCTATTTTAAATGAAACTTTTGGAGCAGGACAAACAAGATCATTTATTAACGCCAATGTTCCAACAGCTAGTACAACCTATTGCTATGAAGAAGGAACAACATTTCCAGAAACGTGTAGTTTATATCCAACTAGTGCTGCAATTAATGACGGCGAATATGTTGTTAATTATATTGCTGGTGTTGCCCCAAATAATGTTTCTTTTGCAACTTGGTACCAAGGATTAGATCATACTCCTAGCGATGTTGATGGAAAAATGGCAATTTTTAATGCATCAAATAGTTTAACCGAAGAATTTTATAGAACAACCTTACAAGGAGTAATTCCAAATGCTTCTTTAAAATACAGTTTTTGGGTAATAAATCTAATTAAATCTGATGCACCTGGAGCATCTTTAACAACGAAACCAGACATCACAGTTGAATTTAAAGATTCTAACAATGTGTTACTTAATACAATTACAACCGGACTTATTCCAGTTACAAATGCAGCTTCAGTTCCAAATGGTGATTGGTATAACTTTACAGCTACATTTATTCCAACAACATCTGATATAAATGTGGTTTTTAGAAACAATCAACCAGGTGGAAATGGAAATGATTTAGCCATTGATGATATTTTAATTACTCAAAGTTTAAATGATACCGATCAAGATGGAATGGCAGATGTATTAGATTTAGATTGCGATAACGATGGAATTGGCGATATAATTGAAGATGGTTGGGAACTATATAGTAATGGTAAAGATACCAATGATTTATTAGCTTCTACTTGGGTAGATTTTAATGGAAATGGTTGGAACGATGCTAGCGAAGCTTATTATGCAACTTCATTACCTAAAAATTATGATAATGATAGTGTTCCAAATTATATCGATTTAGATTCAGATAATGATGCCATTTTTGATGTGGATGAAGCAGGTTTATTAAATGGTGATGGTGATGTAAATGGTGATGGTTTAGGTGAAGGCACAGATATTGATAAAGATGGAATTCTATCATCTTTTGATGCTTATATTGGTTTTGGAAACACTGCAAAACCTTTACCAATAAATACTTTAGCATCAGACAATTATGATTTTATAAAATTGTCGTCTAAAAACAATGGCGCTTTTGATATAATTAAAACATTATATGCTAATCTTGATACCGACTTAGATGGTAAAGTTGATACAACTACAGATATTGACAAAGATGGACTTATAGATTTATTTGACACCAATACTAACTATTTTGGTTCTCCAAGAAATATAGATAAAAAACTGTACCTTGACTTTGATGGAAGAAACGATTATGGAGAAGCTGCTCCAGTTATTGGTGGATTATCCTCAGCATCAATAATGGCTTGGATAGATTTAAGTAGTGATTTTAATTCTACTGGAGTAATTTTTGGACAAGATAAATTTCAAATTCGTGTAAACGCTTCCAATAATCTTGAAGTTATTGTTAAAAACATAACTTTAACACACAACACAGTAAGTTTAAATAAAAAACAATGGTATCATGTAGCAGCAACTTATGGTTCTGGTTCAGTAAAACTATATTTAAATGGTCTTCTAGTTGCAACTCAAAGTGTTTCTGGGTCAATTAGCGCCGATGCATCTTCATTAACAATTGGTAAAAATCCTACTGCCAATAACAATTATTTTAAAGGAAAAATTGATGAAGCAAGACTGTTTAATGTTGAGCTTACAGAACAACAATTACAAAGAATGGTTTACCAAGAAATTGTTAACTTTGGTGGAGAAGTTAGAGGCGAAATAATTCCTAAAAACATTGAAACACTTCCTTATGCTAACTTACTTCGTTATTATAGAATGGATGTTTATAAAAATGACATAATAGATGATTTAACTACTGCTGGATTTGATACTACTACAGGATTAAAAATTTATAACAATAAAGTTATATGGTATCAAGAAGCACCAATGCCATTTATTACAGTGCGCGAAGGAGATTTTGCTAAAGCAACAGATAACGCTATTAAAGATATAAAAGGAATGGATATTATAGATTATGACTGGTCTATTGTTCATGTAAAACATGATATTACAGAATTTTCAAACAATACCGATTTAGGTATGCTTGTAGATGCTGGAAAAACAATTAATCTTAATAATGATAATAAAATTCAAAATAATTGGTATTTAAAACTTGATGGTAAAATAGATTTAAATGGTAAATCGCAACTTATACAAACAATCAATAGTGATTTAGATCCTACAAGTGCTGGTTTTATAGAAAGAGATCAAAAAGGTCAATCTAATCTTTTTAATTATAATTATTGGTCTTCTCCTGTAGGAGCAATTAATACTACAACTAATAATAACTCTTACTCTGTTGGTAATGTTATGAAAGATGGTACAACCTCAACTCCACATAACATAACTTGGACATCTGGTTACAACGGAAGTCCTACAAGTCCAATTACATTAAGTAGTTATTGGATTTATAAATTCCAAAATTTATCTGGAGTATATGCAAACTGGCAATCTGTAGGCATTTCTGGATTATTAAATGCTGGACAAGGTTATACGCTTAAAGGAAGTGGTGGTTTAGAAGCCAATCAAAATTTAACTTTTGTTGGTAAGCCAAACAATGGTTTTATTACTAATCCTATTGCTCCAAATAATTTAAACTTAAGTGGAAATCCATATACATCATCAATCGATGCTACGCAATTTATTTTAGACAATACTACATCTACAACCGGAACATTATATTTTTGGGAACATTCTCCAACTAATAATACTCACGTTACTGCTGGTTATAAAGGTGGATATGCTGCAAGAAATTTAACTGGTGGTGTTGCTCCAATTGCTCCATTGGGAATTGCAGGCGTAGGAACTAGTGCCAAAATTCCTGGAAGATACGTTCCTGTAAGCCAAGGATTTTTTGTGTACGGTTCAACAACAGGCGGAACTATTACTTTTAATAATAATCAAAGACTTTTTATTAAAGAAAATGATATAGATTCTAATGAATTATTTAAAAACAATAATCTAGCTAACAATACAATTCCATTAGCACAAGTTTATAACAATTCTAATGATGAAAAACCAGAAGATGAATTTAAAAAAATTCGTTTAGGATTTAAATCTACCGATAATTATTACAAACAAGCGCTTCTTGGATTTATGGAAAACAACGCTACAGAAAATATAGATTATGGTTATGATAGTGTAATTATTGAAAATTCAGTAAACGATATGTATTTTATAAATAATGACAAAAATCTTAACATTCAAGGTGTTGGTTATTTTAATGAAAATAATACTTATCCATTAGGAGTTAAAAATAATGTTGCAGGTGATGTAATTTTCAGAATAGAAGAAATTCAAAATTTCGATATTAATTTTGATGCTTATATTTTTGATAATGTAACTAATACTTACCATGACATTAAAAATTCAGATTTTACGATTTCTTTACCACAAGGTGTAACTAACAATCGTTTTTCTTTAAGATTTCTAGATCAAAATGCATTAGCAACTGAAAATTTTAACTCGGCTGAAGGAATTCAAATAGTTTACACAAGTTCTAACAGTATTTTAAATATTAAAAATAATGTTACAGATACAATAGTAGAAACAGCAACACTTTTTAATATATTAGGACAATCGGTTGCAAGTTGGAATGTAAAAGACCAAAGTCAACAGAATATCTTGTTACCAATTAAAAACTTAACTTCCGGAACGTATATAGTAAAAGTAAAAACAGAAAAAGGTTTTACTAGTAGAAAAGTAATTATTAATTAGAGTTTAAATGAATGATTTGACACGAAAACCACGCTTTATGCATGGTTTTTTTATACTTTTTTTACTCCAACTCACTAACCAATTCCTCAAAAGAAACCATTTTCTGATCTCCAAAAACAATATTTTTTAAAGTAAATATTCCATCAACAATTTCTTTCACCACATATGGAATTGCTCTTCGTTCTGCATATTTAAATTGCTTATCAACTTTAGCATTATCTGGATACAAATCTACTTTTACATCTAATTTTCTTAATTTTGAAATGGCTTGCAAAGCTTCAAAAGCTTCTTTTTCACCATAATTTAAAAACAAGACTTTTACAGATGTTACAACCGTTTTAGGAAACAAATTTAATTCTTCAAGAACCAAATAAATTCTATCCAAACCAAACGAAATTCCAACGCCACTCATTTTATTTTTTGAATCAAAAATTCCAGTTAAATCGTCATATCTTCCACCACCACCAATGCTTCCCATTGAAACAGTTTGTGGCGCAGCAACTTCAAAAATGGCTCCAGTATAATAATTCAAACCTCTTGCAAGTGTAACATCTAAATCTAAAACTGCATTTTGCAAACCAAGTTTAGTAACATTTTCACAAATAAATTTAAGTTCTTCTATTCCTTTTTTTCCTTCATCAGAATTAGATAATAAAACTTCAAGTTTTTCTAATTTTTCATCAATACTACCTGTAAAATTGAATAACGTTTGTACTTTTTGCAAAGCAACTTCAGAAATTCCTTTTTCTATCATTTCTTTTTTTACGCCTTCCTCTCCTATTTTGTCCAATTTATCAAGCGCAACTGTAAAATCTATTAATTTATCTGATGCTCCAATAACTTCTGCAATTCCAGATAATATTTTTCTATTATTAATTTTGATAGTAACACCTTCTAATCCAAGCGAAGTAAAAACAGCATCATAAAGTTGCACCAACTCTACTTCTTGCCATAATGATGTTGAACCAACAACATCGGCATCACATTGATAAAACTCTCTAAAACGTCCTTTTTGTGGTCTATCGGCACGCCAAACTGGTTGAATTTGATAACGCTTAAACGGAAATTCAATTTCATTTTGATGTTGCACAACATATCTAGCAAATGGTACTGTTAAGTCGTAACGTAACGCTTTTTCTGAGATTTTTCCAGTTAATTGTTTGTAATTTATAGTTTGTAGTTCATCCAAAGAAACTTTATCCAAATAATCACCACTATTCAAAATCTTAAATATCAATCGATCACCTTCTTCGCCATATTTTCCCATCAAGGTTTCTGAGTTTTCAAAACTTGGTGTTTCTATCGGTTGGTAACCAAATTTTTCAAAATGAGAACGCATTATACCTATTATATAATTACGTTTAGAAACTTCAATTGGAGAAAAATCTCTTGTGCCTTTAGGTATACTTGGTTTGGATGCCATTTTGATATTAGAAATTAGATTTTTGATATTTGATTTACAATAGAAAATTGAATTAGATTATAATCCTTCGACTGCGCTCAGGAAGACAAAGTAAATAAAATTTGAAATTGTAATTGATTTTTGAAATTGCAATTGACATTGATTTTTGAAATTGCAACTGCAAATATCATACTTTTACAATAATTTTATAAACGAAACGACACAAAGTTGTAACAATTTCTGTAATTTCACGTCAAATAGTAATTATGAAGGGAATTTTTAAAGAAAATATTAAGATTGCTTTTGGTTCCATCCGAACTCAATTGCTGCGAACCGTTTTAACAATTATAATTATTGCTATCGGAATTACAGCTTTAGTTGGAATTTTAACAGTAGTTTCTGCTATAGATTATAACTTAAATTCGAGTTTTGCCTCAATGGGTTCCAATACTTTTACCATTAATCAATACGAATTTAGAACAAGAAATGATGGCGATGGCGAAGATGAAGAAATAAATCCTATTATTTCCTATCCGCAAGCTAAAGAATATAAAGAACGTTATAATTATCCTTTAACACACACTTCCATTTCTTTTACAGCAAGTTCACGTGCCGAAATAAAATTTGAAAATAAAAAAACCGATCCAGAAATTTCTATAATTGGTGTTGATGATTATTTTACCATAAACTCTGGTTTACAAGTAGTTCAAGGTAGAAATTTTAGCAATTTTGATATTTCTAACAATGCTTATGTTTGTGTTTTAGGAAGCGATTTTGCCACCAAAGGTTTGTTGAAAGATGTAAACCCAATAGACAAGATAATTTCGGTTCGTGGTGCAAAATTTAAAGTAATTGGTGTTTTAAAAGAAAAAGGTTCCACCTTTGGGAACAGTCAAGATTTGCGCGTTTTAATTCCAATTCAAGTGGCACGTTCACTTTTTTCGCAACCCAATATCAATTATGCAATAAGCACGATGATTGATAAAAAAGAATTACTAAACAACGCAGTAGATGATGCAATGATTACTATGCGTCAAGTAAGAAAATTAAATCCTGTAGAAGAAAGTAATTTTGGAGTTTCAAGAAGTGATGATTTGGCCAACAGAATTGCAGAAATTACAGGAGTTCTTGGAGCTTCTGCTTGGATAATCGGAATCATTACTATTCTTGGTTCGTCTATTGCATTAATGAATATTATGATTGTTTCTGTAACTGAACGAACACGAGAAATTGGTGTTAGAAAATCACTTGGGGCAAAAAAATCTACAATTGCTTGGCAATTTTTTATGGAAACCTTAATCATTGGACAAATTGGTGGTTTGGTTGGAATTTTACTTGGAATTCTAGTTGGTTATCTACTCTGTTTATCCTTTGGATGGATTTTCACCATTCCTTGGACAGCAATTAGTGCAGCAGTAATTACAAGTTTTATTGTGGCTTTGGTTTCTGGTTCTTATCCTGCTTTGAAAGCCGCGAAACTGGATCCTATTGAAGCGTTGCGTTATGAATAGTTTTTGACACGAATTTCACTAATTTTTACTAATTATAAATTACAATTAATCATCAAGTTTTATCCACATTTTATCAATTAAAGGATAATTTAATCCATTGCCATTAACTGTTTCTATTTGACAAGCTAAAATTTCATTTTTAATATATTGTTGAAGTTTAAAATTATCAATTTGTTTATTAAAGACCGTGTAACAAGGAACTCCAGAAGATGCATCACAATGAATACGCTTAACATTTAAAGGAATTATATAATCACAATTTTTTATTAAAAAGCGATATTCAATTTCATCGCCACTATCATCAGTTACAGCATCTCTTCGGCTCACTATTAATGTATCGCCATTTTTCAAATCATACCATTGATTACTTCCTAAATACTGGAAAGTATCTGGATAAAAAGGAAATGTGTTTGATTCAGTTAGTCCAAGATATTGTAGATTATTTGGATTATGATTTAATAATTTGTCTTCTTCAGTCTTTGAACAAGAAAAAAGTAATAACAAACACGAAATATACAAGGTTATTTTTTTCATTTTACAAAAATTAATTATACAATTTAAGGTAAGCAAAGTTCACCTTAAATTGTTTTTAGAAATTATAAATTATTTTTTGATTTATAATTCAGATTTATTTCATTATTAAAAATATAATGTTCTTTTAATTGCAATAGTTTATTGAAAATATTTCCTTGAATTTATAATATGTAAAATAATTGAATTAATCATCTAGCTTAATCCACATTTTATCTATTAACGTACTATTTAAACCATAACTACCATTCAGAGTTTCGATTTCACATGCTAAAACCTGATTTTCTGAATATTGTTGAAGTCGAAAATTAACAATCTGTTTATCAAATTTTAAACCATTATTTGGATTAAGTATTTGATTACCCAAATCATCAACATAAAATGTAGCATCGAACCGAATTCTTTTTACATTTAATGGTATAATCCATTCATTTGCTTTAATAAGAAATCTGTATTCAATTTCATCTCCAGAATCATCAGTAACTTCATCTCTTCTTCTCACAATTAATGTGTCACCAACTTTATAATCATACCATTGATTACTTCCTAAATATTGAAATGTATCTGGCCAAAAAGGATATATGTTGTTTGATGCAGACAATCCTATATATTGGAGATTTTGAGAATTTGAATTCATAGGTTCAACGTCTTGACTTTTAGAACAAGAAATAATTATTACTAAAAGAATTGTAAACATAATTTTATTTTTCATTTTAGAAAATTTTTAAATTAATAATAGTATTTAAGGTGAGCTACGCTCACCTTAAATTATTTTTAGTTTTTATAAATTACTTTTTGGTCAATAAAACCTGATTCTGTTTCTTTAGTTATTATGTGATATTCTTGAGATTGTAATTGCTCATATAAATTAGGGTCTGATGCTTTAATTTCATCTAAAGTTTCATACATTATTATTTGCGAACCTAAATTTGATAAGGATTTAACATCGCCTTTAATGTATGGTTCGAAACTTCCAAAACATAGAATACCACCAGACTGATAAATATCGGTACCGAAATATGGTATTTGCACATTTAACAAATAGTTATTTAACGAATAATTATATTGGTCAGTAACTGTTTTATTTAATGTTCCAATTGTTGAGTTTGAAAATATCCAGTCAAACCCTTTTTGGAAACGTAAAGTATAGGTTGGACAATTCCAAACATTTGCACCAGTATTTGTTTCATTTGGGGTATATGTTTTTGAATATGAAGTACTTGAATTGGTAGAACCACCAACTCCAACTATAGCAAAAGGCTCATAAAGACTTTCAACTGTATTTTTTGCGTCGCTATATCCATAAACGTTACTCAAATTATTGTAATATGTTTCTATTTGCTCTCGTATTCTGTTTGCTTGTCCTTGTGTAAAAACTGCATTGCCGGGCAAATAATTAGAACCTAAAATTCTACAATTATTATTAGTGCTCATAAAGTTTCTAATTGGAACATTTGAGTAAATTGTTCCTATACAATCTGTTAGATTTGCTGTGTTTTGATAAGTGCAACCAGAATTGTTAATATTTGCTGTTGATAAAACGTGTGATGCAGGAGTGTCTGTAACAAAGTCTCCTTCTGTATCAGAATTATAATTAGGGTCTGAGGAACTTGTTGCCACATGTTCACAAATTGTTACCCCAGATACCACTCTTCTTTGATGTGTGTGAAGTAGGTTAAAATTATGACCTATTTCGTGAGGCATAGTTGATGTTAATAATGTATTGTAAGCAAAAACACTATCAATTCCGGGTGTGTAAGCAACTCCAGCAGTTTGGGCTAATGAAGTTGTAGTGCTTATGTCAATGCCTTCAACTATAAATAAATTCATTGCATTATAATCATATTTTGGATTTGTCATACCAGTTTTACTATACTGAATCATATCTGCAAAAAAAGGTTGAGTAGTATTTTGGTTTGCTGCTCCACCAGCAAATGATCTTAATTTAGTATATAATGTATTTTGGATAACATCAAAACCAACATATTTAAAAAAAATATTATATTGATTATATTGAGTGTTTAAAATCATTACTGCATTCATTACTTCATTTTCTCCGTAATTTGCAGTTGCACCTGTTCCATTTGTGTTTTTTATAATATGAAATTTTAAATTAAATACATATTTGTTTGACGTTGGCGGTGGTGCTTGTGTTGATCGACTGTATATGTTAGTTGGTGGTTGAACAAAATCAGGGTTAGGATAATCAGGACAATCTAAAATTTGACTAAATGTTATTAAGGAATTTAGTATACAAGCGAAAATTAAAATAACTTTTTTCATAAGTTTTAAGATTTAGTGTGTTAAAATTAATATTTTTTTCATTTTGGCGTTAACTTTTAGAGTTAATTTTATCAAAATGTGGATTAACGTTTCAGTTTTGGTTCTCTATTAAGTGTTTTTGTACGATTTTTTTTCAAACAATTACTGCCAACTTTTTGCTTGCCGTGTAAAATAGTTTTCTAATTTTCATAATTTAGATTTTTTGTGATATTTTTCTCTAAATTAGTGGTTTTTTAACGGTAGATAGATAGATAGATAGAAGTTATTTTTTAACATATATTTAACTTATTATTGGTGTTTTTGATATGAACATAATCATATTTATAAGAAATAACTTATGCTAAATTTTGCAAGAAATAATCCGATTGTTTCCATAGATATCTTTTTTCAAAATTATATCTCTAAATCCTAAATTTTCTAATAATTCAACAGTTTCATCACCAAGATATTGATTAATTTCAAAATATAACTTTCCGTTTTCAGATAAACTTTTCTTAACCAATTGCGCAATTTTTCTATAAAAAAGTAAGGCATCAGTATCTTCTACAAATAGTGCTAAATGTGGTTCAAATGCCAAAACGTTTGCTGCAATTTCAGCTTTTTCAAGATTTCTAACGTATGGTGGATTAGAAACAATTACATCAAATAATTTTGGAAATCCTTCGACTACGCTCAGGAAGACAGTTTCCAATATGTTTTCACAAATAAAATTCACTTCAACTTCGTTAATTTCAGCATTTTTTTTTGCAATTTTTAATGCTTCTTCTGAAATATCAATGGCATAAACTTGAGCATTTTCAATATTTTTAGCCAAAGAAATTGCAATACAACCACTTCCTGTACCGATATCTAAAATATTTAATTTTGTATTATTGTCAAACTGAGCTTGTCGAAGTTCTTTGTTATTACCAACCTCTTTTATAATTAATTTAACCAATTCTTCTGTTTCTGGTCTTGGTATTAATGTGTTTTCATTTACTAAAAATGGTAATCCATAAAATTCTGTTTCTCCTAATATATATTGAATTGGTTTTTGGGTTTTTAATTCGGTAACTATTGCTTCCCATTTGTCTAATTCAAATTTCGATAATTCTAAATTGGGTTGCAATGCCAAATCAATTCGTTTTAAATTATGAAGTTTTTCAAGAATTATATAAAAGAAACTTTCTGCTTCACTTTCATCAAAAAATTGGGCAACTTCATTTATGAAATTTGTTCTATAGGATTTTATAAACATTGGAATTTGGAATTTAATTTTTGAGATTTAAATTTTTTATCATCCAAACAGGACAACTAGTATGACCTGTTCCGCCAAGTGGTTCTGGCAAATAATCAAAGCCAACTTTTTTATATAATTTTTGTGCATTTACCATTTCTGGAAGTGTTTCTAAATAGCATTTTTCATATCCAAATTCTATAGCTTTTTCAAGGCATTTCAAAATCATCTCCATCCCAATTCCTTTTCCACGAGCTTCTTGCAAAAAATACATCTTTTGCAATTCGCAAATATTTTCAGTAGAATTTTCTAATTGACTTATTCCTGCGCCACCAATAATTTTACCAAAATCTTCTACAATATAGTATATCGATTTTGGTTTGTTATAGTTTTCAAATAAAATATCCAAATGCTCGTCGGCAAATGCTGTTCCGGTTTTTGGATAATTATCTGATATAAAAACAGTTCTAATTACACTTGCAATCTCTTGATTATCTTCTATTTGAATTGGTCTAATTGTCATTTTCACTATTTAAAAAATTAGTATTTGAAGTTGAATAATCTAAAATCAAAAATCAAATTTATTTTGAACTATAAAATACGTTAACAAAAATACTACTTTTGTAGTGTGAATACACACGAAATTTATATAAAACGTTGCTTAGAATTAGCCCAAAACGGATTGCCTACAGCAATGCCAAATCCTTCAGTTGGTGGAGTTATAGTATTTGAAAATAAAATAATTGGCGAAGGTTTCACCTCTAAATATGGTGGAAATCACGCAGAAGTTAACGCAATAAATGCTGTAAAAGACAAATCATTACTTTCTAAATCAACAATTTATGTGAGTTTAGAACCTTGCAGTCATTTTGGAAAAACACCACCTTGCGCCGATTTAATAATAAAAAATAAAATTCCGAATGTAGTAATTGGCACTTTAGATTCTAATGAAAAAGTAGCAGGAAACGGAATTAAAAAATTAATTGAAGCAGGAATTAATGTTACGGTTGGAATTCTTGAAGAAGAATGTAAAGCATCTAACAAACGATTTTTTACTTTTCACGAAAAAAAACGTCCTTACATTATTTTGAAATGGGCAGAAAGTCAAGATGGTTTTATTACACCAACTTTTCAACAAGATCAGAGTGACAAAAAAGAACCTATTTGGATTACCAATGAAGTTTCAAGACAATTAGTTCACAAATGGCGAAGCGAAGAACAAGCTATTTTGGTTGGAACAAAAACCGTTTTAGATGACAATCCAAAACTAGATGTGAGAGATTGGAAAGGAAATAATCCTATACGAATTGTACTAGACAAAACTGGAAAAATTTCCAATAATTATAATGTAAAAGATGATAAAATAAAAACAATTGTAATTACTGAACAAGAAAATTTTGTATCGTCCGATTATCTGCACTATGAAAAGTGTATCTTTGATAATCAGTTGGTTGCTTCTGTTTGTGAAATTTTATATAAAAACAACATTCAATCGGTTATAATTGAAGGCGGAACAAAAACTATTCAGAGTTTTATTGACGCAAACATTTGGGACGAAGCTAGAGTTTTTAAAAGCAAAATTGTATTTGAAAACGGAACAAAAGCTCCGATAATAAACTATAAAAATGCCATAAAACAATCTATTATTGATGATGAACTTTTAAAAATTTACAATTTATGATTACAACTATAATTTTCGATTTTGGTGATATTTTTATAAATTTAGAGAAAGAAGCGTCTATTGAAGCGTTCAAAAAATTAGGGTTGAATGGTCCAAATGAAGAACTTATCCAAAAAAATGATTTGTTTGAAAAAGGAGAAATAACCGAATTAGAATTTTTAAACTCGTTTTTAAAATACATTCCAAATGCCTCTTTAGAAGAAATTAGAACAGCATGGAACTCAATTATAGGCGATTTTCCGTTGTACAGATTAGAATTTTTACAATTGCTTTCTAGAAAATACCGATTGTATTTACTTACCAATACTGACGAAATTCATATCAGTAATTTCGAACACAAAGTTGGAATGTCATTTTACACTGATTTTTACAATTGTTTTGACAAAGTATTTTATTCTTATGAAATGCACAAACGCAAACCAGATGTATCTATTTTTAGCTCTATTTTAAATAGTTACGATTTATC
>NZ_JAYUPK010000042.1:0-8929 GCF_043760115.1 Flavobacterium sp. | reverse complement strand
TTTTATTAAATTTAGAGAAGGAACACAAAAAAGACCTACACAAGTAGATTCGGTTCACGTAGCTTACAGAGGTGTAACTTTTAATAATACACAATTTGATGTTTCTCAAAATCCAATATGGTTTAAATTAGAAGAAGTAATTACAGGTTGGAGTCATATTATTCCCAACTTTAAAACTGGAACTTATAACGCAACACCTGGACCAAATCCTGTGACTTATGATGGATATGGTGCTGGAGTAATGTTTTTGCCTTCTGGTTTAGCATATTATAGTGGTTCTGTAGGAGCAATAGGACCTTATACTCCAATAATATTTTCATTCAAATTATACGAATTGCAATATAGAGATCAAGATGGTGACGGTATAAAATCTAAAGATGAACGACCAGACATTCCATCAGGAATAACAGCTGTTAGTACACCAATTAATTTGGTACAATTTTATAAAACCAATTGGACTAATAATCCATTTAAATATGACAGTGATGGTGATGGAATTCCAAATATGTACGACATAGATGACGATGGAGATGGCTTTTTAACAAAAACTGAATCTTTAGAGTATAATGATGTTGCCAATAGTAAAAAATATTATTATAAATATAATGCGCCAGCAGCATTTGATAATCTTGCAACACCTAATATAAATGAATCTCACGGAATTCCTGCAAGAAGTATAACACTTCCTTACACTTATGATTATACAACACAATCTAGACTTAGAAAACATCTAGATAAAAACTGGACTCCATTAAATTAAAAATAAAAAAACCTTTCAACTAGAAAGGTTTTTTTATGCTATTTATTTTCTAACGTTTTTCGTTCTTTAATTAAATCTTTCAATTGCTTTCCGTATAACGATTTTGAAACACTTGGCGTCATTGATTTATCAATTGTATCAAGATATTTTAAATTGATATCATAAATTTCAGCAACAGCTAAATACGGTGCAATTTCGTAATCTGAATGATTTACCGCAAAATTAGTTGTATAAAGATATTTTCGTTTTACAATAGCATCTTGTTTTAAATTTAAAGATTCCATTACTTTATCATTTTTAGATTTTAAAGCATCAAATTTTTTCTTAACAATTTCTAAATCTTGATCTACAAATCTTGAAACTACACCTCTATATTCGGTATATAATTCATGATTTTTGGATCCAGAAATTTTGGCATCTGATGTAAAAAAATCTAATGATGTTTCAATTTTAATTTTTCCTGGTTCAGCAAAAAAAGGCAAATTATTATCTACAGAATTGGTTACACCTCTATCAATAAATAAATACAACATTTCTGGAGAATCAATATTTAGCTCACTTATAAAGTTAGAATCGCCATTAATTTGAATTGTATCAAGAGCAACAAGTACAGTATCTTTTATCTTTTGAATGTATAAAGTTCCTTTTTTAAATCCTTTTATAGTTCCAGAAATCTCTAAATTTTTATCTGATTTTTTTTCAGAACAAGAACCAAATAGTACAATAGTTAATAGAGCAATTGTTATTTTTTGCATTACAAATTGGGTTAAATTATTTTTTGGCAAAATAATAAAAAAATCCCCAATTTAAAGCATAAATTGAGGATTTTAAAATGGATAGATTCAAGTTTATCCTTTTAGCCAAGCTTGATTAAGTTTTATTTTACTTGATTCAAATACTTGGTATGCTTCAACATCATAATAAGTAAGCACCAATTTACCACTTAAAATTTGTTCTTTATTATCTCTTTTAATTTTTATTGTAATTGGGCTGTCTTGTTTTAAATTTTGAACGGTTGTCATCATTTCAAAAATAGTACTCAAGTTATAATCTACTCCATTTAATGCCATAATAGTATCATCAGCTTTTAAACCAATAGATTTTAAAAAACTTCCTAACTCAACATCATTTTTAACTTTAATTTCCTTAGTTGAAGAATTTCCTGTAATTACTGGGTTTTTACCGTCTAAAAATGGGTTCGCAGCTTTCTTTATTTTGCCTTTACTAACGCCAACTTTTGCAAAATAATTTTCATAAGGAATTGGTGTACTTCCAGAAACATAAGTAGTTAAAAAAGTACCAATTTCTGGATAAGTTAACTCTGTGATTTTAGCAAAAAGTTCGTCATCATTAAATGGCTTTTGCGAACCATATAAGTTGGTTAATTTTTGCATTAAGTCTAGAATTCCTCTTTCTCCATTGCTTTTTTCTCTAATTTCAATATCAATACACATGGCAATTAATGCTCCTTTTTCATAAACATTTAGGTATTGATCTTTGTATGGTTTTTTCAATACATTAGCACTCATTTCTGTAAAAGGCATTGTATCATTCAAATCTTTGGCGTTTTCAACTTTTTTAAGCATTCTTTTATAAAAAGCTTGCTCGTCTATTAAACCTTGATTTACCTGAAATAAATTGGCGAAATATTCAGTTACACCTTCATACATCCATAAATGTTTAGACATTTTAGGTGTATTAAAATCAAAGTAATGAATCTCATTAGAATGAACACTTAAAGGTGTAACAATATGAAAAAATTCATGTGAAACCACATCAATTATTTGTTTTCCTAAAGAACTTGTAGACATCATTTCTGGAAAAACAACTGTTGTTGAGGTATTGTGTTCTAAAGCTCCAAAACCTTTAGCATCTTTCTTTTTCATATCAGATAAATACAATAAAACAGTGTACTTTTTATTAGAATTTATTGTTCCTAAAAATTTCTTTTGTGCACGCATCATTTTTTCTAAATCGGCGGAAAGTGATTTTGCAGTATGTTTATCATTAGGCGAATAAACACTAAAAAGTATGTCCATTCCATCTACATTAAAAGTAATAAAATCGGGTTTAGAATACATTATTGGATTGTCTACCAAGTCATTATATCTTGAAACTACAAACAAATCATTGGTTGTACTTGAATCAGAATCTAACAAAGACGTCGCACCAAACAACGTTTCTGGATGAGAAATATTCACCTTATAAGTAATGTCTTTTAAGTCTGTAAAATAACCAACAAATCCATGATTGTTCAGCATAAAGTTTTTACCATCTAGAATATTTATTCCTGCAGGCGAAAAAATATCTTCTT
Source organism: Flavobacterium sp. (assembly GCF_043760115.1). GTDB lineage: Bacteria > Bacteroidota > Bacteroidia > Flavobacteriales > Flavobacteriaceae > Flavobacterium. The sequence continues at coordinate 5,855 of NZ_JAYUPK010000042.1, read as the reverse complement.
TACCAAAACCTCCACCTTTTTCTGTATCATAAGTATCGTTAACCAAATAGGTAATTTTACTTAAAGATTTTGCATTTTTTATTAACCAAGAATTATCACTACTTTTTGTAATTTCTAATGTATTTCCTTTGGCGTCAAATGCTTTTATATCTTCTACCAGTTGACCATAATCGTCTTCAGAATAAGTTCCTGGAATTATTTTTGGTAAATTATAAATTGCCTCTTCTGTAGTAAATTTTGGAGTAATAATTGTTACTTCAACTTTATCGTCTTTTACAGTATTTAAGTTGATTGATACATTAAATTCTTTAGTATTTGCAGTATTTCCTACGTTTGCTGTAGGTTTACAACTAAACAATAACGTTGCAATAGATAAGCCAAAAATAATTTTTTTCATAATAATTTATATTTCAGATAATAGGTTGTGTAAAAATTGAATTTGTTACAAATAAATCAAACTATTTTATCTGAACTTTTAAAAAAGTTAGTATTTCTTTCAATGCAATTGGTGAAAAAGTTTGTTCGTTTGTTTCATATTCACTTACAGATCCAGTCGTGGTTTCTTGAAATAAATGATTCAAATTCGGAATTTCAGTAATAGAAATTTGTTTGTTTTTACCTTTAATTAATGAGTTTTTTATAATTTCTAAATTCTCTCTAGACGGAACTTGTAAATCTTTAGAACCATTAATTGCTAGCACTGAACATTTTACTTTTTTCAAAGCCACACTTGGATCTAGTTTTATAAATGCTTTTGTCCAAATATTGGTGTATTGATTTAAAGCAAATTCAATATATTGGTCTTGTGTCATTCCTTCTGGTAAATTGTCTAGCGGATTTTGTTTTAAAAGTGTGGTAATTTCATTTTTAAGTTTTTTATCATCAGAAGATTGGATAATTAAATTAAAAATTTCAGTATTCAAATCTTTATTTTTTTTAATTTCTTCATCGGTTCCACCATTCGATTTTGCGATTAATTCTTGCTGTAATAATAATAATTTATCACCACGCAAACCAGTTCCAGCAAGGAGAACTATAAAATTTATATTTTTATTTCTACTAGCAACCAGTGGCGCAATTACACCACCTTCACTGTGACCAATTAATCCAATTTTACTTATATTAATTTCTTTTCTGGTTAGTAAATAAGTAACTGCAGCTTCTGTATCGTATGAAAAATCTAATGTTGTAGCAGTTGCATAATTTCCTTTAGATGAGGCAATTCCTCTATCGTCATAACGTAAAACTGCAAATCCATTTTTAGTTAAAAAATCTGAAAGTACTAAAAATGGTTTATGTCCCAATATTTCTTCATCTCTATTTTGACCGCCACTTCCAGAAATTAAAACCACCACAGGAAATTTTCCTTCTTTACTTGGTAAAGTTAGTGTTCCTGCAAGTGTAATTCCATCTTTTTTATTTTCAAATGTTACGTCTTCGCTATAATAAGAATATGGTTTTACTGGTTCTTGAGGTCTTTTTAAAACTACTTCTTCAGATGCTGTTTTAGAAAAATCTAACTTAATTTTTTGACCATTTTGAGTAAAGTAACCAATAATTTTAGCTTCATTATTTAGAATTCCTTCGTATTGAATTTTACCTGCAGGAATTGCAAATTTTAAATTTCCATTTTCAAATGTAGTTGTTGGCACAGGAATATTAATTGCTTTTTGACTTGGACTATCCATTGTAGTACTGAAACCTTTATCAGTTTTAGTAATATTTAGTTCAATTGGTAATTTATTTCCTGGAATGTTTAAAGTGCCATACCATTTTCCTGTAATTTCTTGACCATATGTTGCTATTGAAAATAAAACAATTAGTAATAGAGTATTTTTTTTCATGGTTATAGTTTTAAAATAGAAATTGATTCTTCTGGATTTTTAACTTCAATATATAATTTATTGTAAATATTATTTCTCAATTCTACAATTATGGTATTTTTATTTTTCATTACATCCCAAAAGTTTCTTTTGCCTTTCCATGAAAAAGTTCCTGCTGCAATAATTCCTGGAATTTCAGTTCCTATTCTAAAACCTTTCCATTTTTTTAGTTCAGATGTATCTTGATACACATTTACTACATCTTTTTTAGAGATAATAATTTGAGATTTTAAAGACCATATCTGATGCCAAGGCGAAATTTTAAAAATAAATTTATCGTCGGATTGTATTATTGTTACCATTTCATTAAATGTTTTAGAGATGGTAATTATACGATTGAAAAAAGTATTTGTTACAATTTAATCAAAAAAAAACTCTTGCAGAACAAGAGTTAAATTTTAATCAAATTTATTTTTTATATAATATTTTCCTTCTAGATCTTCGTCAAATTCGTCTACTTTAGTGGCTTTTGGCTTTGGTTTACTCGCCATTGCTTTCTTTTTCCAAACGTCAAATTTGTCTGCCGTTAGTTTTCGTTTCATAATCTCAAGAACTTCTTGTTCACTAAGATTAAAGTCTTTTTTAATAATCTCAAACGGATTTCTTTCTTCAAGAGCCAACGTAATTATGCGTTCTCTTTCTTCGTAACTCAACTCGGTATTCTTACTCTTTCTCATTTATTTAAACAATAATCGTCTATTAATGTTGTGATTAATAATTTAATTCAATATTAATAAAAAATACAATTACTTTTTAAAATCTTACTACTTTTTTTTAAATTATTTAATAATTCTAAATGTAAGATTAATTCTAGGTCCAATTTCTTTGGCAGTTTTTGCAATTTGATGCTTCCAAAAATGTTGTGTTTCACCTTTCATTAGCAATAAACTTCCGTGTTCTAACTCAATTTTTAATCTCTGATTTTTATCTGTATTGTGTTTTAAATGAAACGATCTTGTAACACCAAAACTAACAGATGCAATTACAGGATTTCGTCCTAATTCTTTTTCATTATCTGCGTGCCAACCATTAGAATCCTTTCCGTTTCTGTATAAATTTAGTAAAACTGTTGTAAATTTTTCATCACTTACAGCTTCAATTTTTTCTTTAATGTAAGTTAAAAGTACATTCCAAGAATGTGGTTGCATTATAATATTAGAATAGGAATATTGCTTTCCTTCATTACCATAAAGTGCAGTTAATCTGGGTTGTGGATGCGTTTTTCCAAAAACTGTAATGTCATCTTGTTGCCAAGGAATTTCAGATTTTAATTTTTCAAATAATTCGTTAGATTTTTCTAAATTGAAAAAATTAGGATAATACTCTATCGATGCATTAGGTAAATTGAAGGATATTTTTTCTGATGGAAATAATGAATTCATAGAATCAAAAATAAAAAAAAACGATGACAATTAAGTCATCGTTCTCAATTTATTAACCAAAATAAATTTAAACACCTTTTTTGCAAAAAATGTTTCCGATAAAAATCAATTTTTAAACTGACTTTACTATTTTAAAAGCTTTTAATTTATAAGTGTTTAAACCGAAAATTAACAAACTTATTATTTTATAATTATTCAATAATTAATTTGACTTAGCAAATCTAATAGTTTTAACTGATAAATATAATCATAAACTATAGATTTAATTGATAATATTATATTGTTCTATAAATTATCTTATTAATTGCTCAAAAGTAAATAATTATTTTAAAGAATATTACATTTGTAGAAAAAGAACTACACGCAATTTCATAACATTATTTTTTCCTAAAATTTATATTCATAATTACAATTGCAATTAGTATTAAAACTATTCCAATCCATTGCCATAAAACCACTGTTTCATTAAGAATTATAAATGCCATCAATACAGAAACTGGTAATTCTAATGCAGAAACTATACTTCCAAGACCAATTCCTGTAATTGGAAAACCTGCATTCATTAATAAAGGTGGAATTATTGTGCCAAATAATGCCAGAAAAATTCCCCATTTCATGAAAATTTCGAAATTATAAGGTGTTGTTTGAGTAAATAATCCGAAGCAAAAAACTATAATTGCACCACCAAGAAGCATATACAAACTTCGTTGTGCCGATGATATTCTTGTTGCAACTCTATTCGCAGTAAACATTGTTGTAGTAAATGATGCTGCGGCTAAAATTCCCCAAAAAACTCCAGTAAAATCAATTGTATTTTGATTATTTATAAGATTTGTAGCTAAAATTGTTCCGATTAAAACAATTACTACAGAAATAATTTTTTGTGTTGATGGCGCTTTTTTATCTAAAATCCATTCTAGTAAAACGCCCATCCATACAGTTTGCATCAATAAAACTATGGCAATAGAAACATCAATATATTTTACACATAAATAATAAAAAACGCTTGTCATACCAAGAGAAGTTCCTGCAAGCATTAATTGAAAAATATTTTTAGACGTTGCTTTTTCTACAATTTCTTTAGTTGTAGATTTTTGAAAAGCATTTACAATAAGAATTCCAATAATTCCCAGTATAAATTGAGATGAAGTAACTTCTGCAGTTGTAAATCCTTCATCGTAAGCAAGTTTTACAAATGTGGCTAGCATTCCGTAACTTGTAGCACCAAGTCCAACTAAAAAAACTCCTTTTAATATGTTATTTTTTGTCATTTTTTATTTTTAAAAAGCCGACAAATGTAGTTTATTGTTTGTTGTTATAGGTTTTTTTGTTTGTAGTTTTTATTTTAGATTTAAAATAAAATTATAGTTTTAAAGTTATATTGTATATCTAATTTATATGAAGCAAATTATTTTACTTTTTTTCTTGAGTTTTGTCTGTTGTAATAATTCTAAAATTGATGCAATTGATAAAAATTATTCTTCTCAAAATACTGAAGCGTTGATTTATTGTAAAGAAAATAGTTTTAATGAAGAGTATTATTTTTTATTAGATTTGAGTATTCATCCGGGAAAAAACAGATTTTTCATCTATGATTTTAAGCAAAAGAAAATCTCAGATAAAAATTTGGTAACTCATGGAAGTTGCGATGTAATTGAAGAAAATCCTGATAAGTGGGAAAAAGCAAAATTTAGTAATACCAAAGACAGTCATTGCTCTATGAAAGGTAAATTTAAAATAGGAAAACGTGATTACAGTTCTTGGGGAATAAATGTTAAATACTGGCTTCACGGTTTGGAAAAAACCAATAAAAATGCGGTTGATAGAGTAGTGGTTTTACATTCGTGGAATGCAGTTTCTAATGAAGAAATTGCGCCAAAAGTCTCACCTTTAAGTTGGGGTTGTCCTGCGGTTTCTAATGATTTTATGAAAATTCTTGACGCAAAACTTAAACTTACTAAGAAACCTGTTTTACTGTGGATAATTGATTAATGTTTAGATTTCTTCTCTTTTTTTTCATCAACCAAATCGCTCAAATGAACACGTAATGCAGTTACAGAAATGCTAATTTCCCAAAAAGAAATTCCAAGCGAAACTAGTAGCGAAAGCATGCTTAAACCAAATATATAAATGCCAACTTGTTGTTGTTCTAAAAACAATAGTAGCATTGCGAATACCGATAAAAACAAACTTAAAACTCCAAAAAGTTGCATATATCGAATAAGTGACAACCGTAAATTGAGATTTTTTATCTGAAATAAAATATTGTTGTTATGATCTTCATCATAATTTTTCTTTAAACTTCTAATGATTTGTGCAATGGTTAAAAATCTATTGGTATAAGCCAAAAGTATTAATGATGTTGCCTAAAATAATAAAGCTGGAGTTGCTATTTCTAGTGTCATTTTGGTTAATTTTAAGAAAACTGTAACATTCTTACAATTCGTACGTCCAACTACAAAAATATTCAATTTATGAAGAAGTTTACTTTGTTTTTAGTTTTAATTTCATTTGCATTTGCACAAGCACAAGATAAATTAAAAGATTCAGTAAAATTGGATGAAGTTATTATTAAAACTCAAAAAAAAGC
>NZ_JAYUPK010000041.1:0-8955 GCF_043760115.1 Flavobacterium sp. | reverse complement strand
TTACCTTGCCAAAGTGACAGTAGTACAGCCACAATTACAATAGTTAACCAAAATAACTGCAACCCAAGTTCATGTCTTGTTCCTAATAATTTATCTGCTTCAAATTTAAGTTCAAATGCTGTAAATTTATCTTGGACAGAAACTGGATCTGCAACTTCTTGGGAAGTATTAGTTTTAACTTGTGGTTCTTCAACACCAACTGCAATGACTAGTGGATTTGCAACTACTTCTAGTAATCCATTTATTTTTAACGGTTTAAACTCTAATACTTGTTATTCTTTTTATGTTAGATCAGTTTGTTCTTCTCAAAATAAAAGCGATTGGTCAATTCCATTAAGTATTACAACACCAACTCTTCCAAATGGTTGTGGTGGATTTTTTACTGACAATGGTGGAGTAAATTCTAATTATTTAAATAATTCTGATACTACTACTACAATATGTACAGACAATGCTGGTGATATTTTAACAATTAATTTCACAGAATTTAATATTGAAAGTGGTTTTGATGCTTTGTATGTATATGATGGATTTTCAATTAATTCTCCTCAAATATCTAGCGGAAATTCTGCTTTTAATGTTCCTGGAGGAATTTCTGGAGGGTTTTGGGGAAATGTAATTCCTGGACCGTTTACATCATCAAATCCAGAAGGTTGTTTAACTTTTAGATTTGTAAGTAATGCATCAGTTAGTTCATCTGGTTGGATTTCTAATATAAATTGTAACCCAACCGATTGTACCATCAATGGGCAATGCGAAAACAGCTTGTCTTTAATTGCTTTTTTAGATTCTAACAATAATGGAATTAAAGATACTGATGATACTGTTTTTAATAATGGAAATTTTTTATACACAATAAATAACGGTAGTACTCAATATTATGGTTATAGTAATTCTGGTAATTATTCAATATTTAGTAATAATCCTTCCAATTCTTATAATTTAAGTTTTGTATTAAATTCAAATCTTGTTGGATATTACAATTCTAATGCAACTTACAATAACATTTCAATAGCTCCAAATAGTGGTATTACAGAATATTTTTTTCCAATTTCTGTACTTCAAGTTTACAATGATTTAGAAGTACAACTTATTGCAAATAATAATCCTATTCCAGGATTTACTTACAGTAACACAATAATTTATAAAAATAATGGCGCTCAAAATATAAATTCTGGAACGCTAACTTTTACAAAAGATAATAATGTAATTTTAAACTCCATTTCTCAAAGTGGAACTACAGCTTTATCAAATGGTTTTAGTTATAATTTTACAAATTTAGCACCATTTGAACAACGTTCTATTTATATTGAAATGCAAGTTCCAACAATTCCAACAATAAGTTTGGGAACACTTTTAACAAATTCTGTAACAATTGAACCACTTAGTGATGTTATACCGACCAACAACTCATCTAGTTTAACTCAAACTGTAATTGGTTCTTATGATCCAAATGACAAAACAGAATCTCATGGAGAAAAAATTGTAGTTAGTAATTTTAGTTCTAACGATTATTTAACTTACACCATACGATTCGAAAATACAGGAACTGCAAACACACAATTTATTAGAATTGAAGATTTATTAGATGCATCGTTAAATGCAAATTCTGTTGAAGTTTTAAATGCTAGTCATCCATTTAATTTTAGAAGAGAAAATAATAAATTAATTTGGAATTTTTATGCTATTAGTTTACCTCCAACATCAATAAATAATCAGTTAAGTCAAGGTTTTGTTCAGTTTAGAGTTAAGCCAAATGTTGGATATTCAATTGGAGATGTAATTCCAAATTTTGCCAATATTTATTTTGATTACAATCCAGCAATTATTACAAATACATTTAATACTGAATTTGTTGCTGCTTTAGCAAATGCTAATTTTAATACTGGTGATTTTAATTTATTTCCTAATCCTGCAACTAATTCTGTTCAAATAAAATTATCAAATGATAATTTTAGTTTAAAAAATATAGTTATTTATGACATGATTGGAAAAACTATTAAATCGATTTCTAATTTAAATAGTAACGAAACTATAGTTGATATTAGTAATTTTTCTAAAGGAATGTATTTAGTAGAAATTACAAATGATAATTTACTTAAAGAAGTTAAAAAACTTATTGTAGAATAATTTTAAACACTTAAAATTTTATAAAATCTCAACTTAAGAAATTAGGTTGAGATTTTTTATTTTCTGTGAAGTATTAATTTTATTGGTACTGTTAAACTGAAAAAAAATAATTTAACGTTTAATGTACAACTAATTAAAAATCAATGTATATTTGAATCTCAAAAACCAAAACAAATATGAAAAAACAATTACTTTTATCGCTTTGCGCGATTATTTTTTCGTCTATTTTTTCTAGTTATTCTCAAGTAGGATTTACTTGTTCTAATCCAATAGCAATAGCGTCACTACCTTATCAAACATCTGATAACACTTCCAATTATGGTGATACTTATGATGTGACACAACCAACAACTTGTGTTAGTGGTTTAAATTACATGACAGGAAACGATGTTTTCTATTCGTATACACCAACAGTAAACGAAAATTTAAATATAAGATTAACGCCATTGGCTGGTTGGTCTGGAATTTTTGTTTATGACGGATGTTCTAATATTAACGTAGCATGTGTCGCTGGAGTTGCCAACTCTGGATCAACTTTAAGAGAGATTCCACAGTTATCAGTTTTAGCAGGTCATACTTATATTATTGCAATTTCTACCAATGCAACACCACAAACGGTTGGATATTCATTACAAATTCAAAATACACCCAATTGTTTAAATCCTTCGCAAATAACATCGAGTTCGTTGACTTCAAATTCTATTAATTTATCTTGGAACAATCCAAGTAGTTCAACCTCATGGGAAGTAGCTGTAGTTTCAAGCGGAAGTGCTATACCGACAAATGGAACTGCTACATCTACCAATGTGAATTTTCCAGTACAAAATTTAATTTCTGGAACATCATTTCAAGCTTATGTTAGAACAGTTTGCAGCGATGGAAGTTACAGTCTTTGGTCTGCTCCTTTTAGTTTTACTACGCCAGCCAGTTGTAGTGCACCTACTTCTATTGTTGCATCGAATATAACTTCTACTTCTGCCAATTTTAGCTGGACAAATAATACAAACGTTTCTGGATATCAATATGCTGTTCAATTGGCATCATTAACAACAATACCAACATCCGGAACTACAGTATCTACAAATGCTGCTATAATAACTGGATTAAATTCCAATACAAATTACAAAATGTATGTAAGATCTATTTGTACTAATCAAACATTTTCTGGTTGGTCAATTCCAATAACATTTACAACGACTGTTTCTTGTGGAATACCTACTCAAATTGTTTCTTCAAATATTTCAAATACAGCAGCAACTTTTTCATGGTTAAATAGTACAAGTGTTGATCATTGGGAATATGCAGTTCAATTAACTTCAGTTACAACTCAACCAACAACTGGGATTTCAACTACAAATAATACGGTATCAATATCAGATTTAATATTAGGAAATTCTTATAGATTTTATATTAGAGCATATTGCACAAATCAAACATACTCTGCTTGGACTAATATCGTTTTTGCCACTTTATCTCCACCATTAGAAACACCTGTTTGTGGCGGAACATTCATAGATAATGGAGGATTAAATGCATTTTATTATAACAGTTCAGATTCTACTGTAACAATTAATCCAACAAATGCTGGAGAAGTAGTAACAGTAACATTTACTTCGTATGATACAGAAAATAATTTTGACGGATTGTATGTTTACAACGGAAGTTCTATAAATTCTCCAATAATTTCTAGCGGAACAGTTGGTGGAAGTGTACCTGGAGCATTTACTGGAACAACAATTCCTGGTCCGTTTACTTCTACAAGTACTGATGGTTCTTTAACATTTAGATTTAAAAGTGATTCATCTATAAATAAAGCTGGATGGAATGCAAATGTTACTTGTGGTTTACCTCCAACTTGTCCAAAACCAATTTTAAATTCTGTAACAAATTTAACATATGTTGGTGGAACTGTTAGTTGGACCGAAACTGGAAACGCTTCACAATGGGAAATAATCGTATTACCATCAACTGCACCAGTACCAAATACTACAGCAGTTGGAACTTTAACGACTAGTAATCCTTTTGTAATCACAGGTTTAACAGGAATAATTCATAAAGTATATATTAGATCTGTTTGCAGTGCAAATGATATTAGTCTTTGGTCATCTCCTTTAATATTATCGCCAACAGTATGCACTGCTCCAGTAATTTCAAATACTGCTGGAACTACTAATTTTAATTGGAATGCAAATTCATCAACACAATGGGAAGTAATTGTTTTGCCTTCGAGTGAGCCATTTCCAACTGCTTCGTCTTCAGGAATTATGCTTTCTACCAATTCTTATCAAGCAACTGGATTAACTTGTGGAATAGGTTATAAAATATATGTTAGAAGTTATTGTAACTCAACATTCTTTAGTAGTTGGTCATCTTTATCATTTACAACTTCAGTTTGTAATTTAACAAATGGGCAAGCAGTAAATATGACAAATTGTTCAGATTCTGGAACAAATTGTTTTGATTTAAGTAGTAATACTCCAAATATTTTAGGAACTACAAATTCATCTGATTTAACAATTACTTATTATGGTTCTTCAAGTGATGCAACTAATCAAATAAATGCTTTACCAAATTCATATTGCATTACAAATACAACCCAAACTATTTTTGCAAGAATTAATAAAATATCAACACAACATTCGCAAATAGTAAATTTTACACTTACTTCTCAAAGTGTACTAGGTGCAATTTCACTAACAGCAATTGGTCAATGTGATGATAATAATGATGGATTTGTTATATTTGATTTAACTAATAATCCTCAAATAATTACATCCAACACTTTAAGTTATTATGCATCTTACACAAATGCAATAATTGCAAGCTCACCTATTACTAATCCAACTGTTTATTCTGTTTCAATAAATAATGCATCAACAATTATTTTTATTAGAGAATCTATAGAAAATGGTTGTGATAAAATTTATAGCTTACAATTGGCAGCAAATTCTAATTGTAATTTAGCTTACAATTGCAACTTGGCAAATTCTTTATGTAGTGCACTTGGAGTTCCATTTACCAATACTCGCCAAGGTATTAGTGCCGAAACTGGTAACGGAAATAATTATGGTTGTTTAGGTTCAACACCTAATCCTACTTGGTTTTATTTACCAGTTAGTACAGCAGGAACTTTAAATTTAACTATAGAACAAAGCACCACAATAAATTTTACAACAAATAATTTAGATGTTGATTATATTGTTTATGGTCCGTTTACAAATCCAGTTACTCCTTGTACAACAGGATTAAACCAAAGTAATACTGTAAGTTGTAGTTATTCTGCTGCACCAGTAGAATATCCAATTATACCAAATGCTCAAGTTGGAGAATATTATTTATTAATGGTTACTAATTTTAGTAATCAACCAGGTTTTATAAGAATTAATATGAATACAACTTCAACAGGAGCAATTGATTGTTCTGGTTTAAGATTAAACGCGTTTTTAGATACCAATAGTAATGGAAGTCAAGATAATGATGAAATTAATTTTCCGCTTGGACAGTTTCATCATGCTGTAAACGATGGAGAGTTACATAATGTTATTGCTCCAACAGGAATCTATAATATTTATGATATTAGTGGAACGAATTCATATGATTTTAATTATACCATAAATCCTGAATATAGCTCAATGTATTCTATTTCAAATGCTTCGTATAGTAATGTAAATGTTATTATTGGTGGTGGAATGATTACTTATAATTTTCCGATTTCAATTATCCAAAATTATAATGATTTAGCCGTTGTGTTAGTACCTTTTAACGCTCCAAGAGCAGGAACATCTTATAAAAACAAACTAGTTTATGCTAATGTTGGAAACCAAACAATTCCATCTGGAACAGTAACATTTAACAACAACAACGAAACAACAATTTCTTCTATATCACAAGTTGGAACTTCAAGTATTACAAATGGTTTTACTTATGATTTTTCAAATTTATTACCATTTGAATCTAGAGAAATTACAATTACAATGCAAGTTCCACCAATACCAACAGTTGCTATTGGTCAACTTTTAACCAATACTGCTTCAATTGTTCCGCTTACAGATGATGTTGTTGTTTCTAACAATTCTAGTTCGTTAACACAAGGAGTTATTGCAGCTTATGATCCTAATGATAAAATGGAGTCTCATGGAGAGAAAATTTTATTTTCTAGTTTCAATCAAAATGACTTTTTATATTACACCATTAGATTTGAAAATACAGGAAATGCAAGTGCAATAAATGTTAGCGTTACCGATGTTTTAGATTCTAAAATTGATGAAACTACCTTACAAATGATTAGCTCAAGTCATAATTATACAATGGACAGAGTTGCAACTGGATTAACTTGGAGATTTAATAACATTCAACTTCCTGTTTCAGTGGCTGATACCAATATTGGAAAAGGTTATATAACATTTAAAGTAAAATTAAAATCAGGTTTTACAGTTGGAGATGTTATTCCAAATACTGCATCAATATATTTTGATAGTAATCCAGCAATTGTTACAAATACTTTCAATACAGAATTTGTTTCTGCTTTAGCAAATGCTAATTTTAATACTAGTAGTTTTAATTTATTTCCTAATCCTGCAACTAATTCTGTTCAAATTAAATTATCAAATGATAATTCTAGTTTAAAAAACATAGTTATTTATGATATGATTGGAAAAACTATTCAATCGATTTCTAATATAAATAGTAACGAAACTATAGTTGACATTAGTAATTTTTCTAAAGGAATGTATTTAGTAGAAATTACAAATGATAATTTACTTAAAGAAGTTAAAAAACTTATTGTAGAGTAGATTTTAATTTTTATGTTAAAATATCTCAACCTAAGAAATTAGGTTGAGATTTTTCATTTTAAAATAAATTTTTTTTTATCCTAAAATTGTTAAGAAGGTTGTTAATTATATATTTAATCGATACTTAATGTAGTACAACGATTTTATATCTTAGCGCTAAAATATTAGTTAATTAAAACTAAAAAAAACAATATCTTGCACCGTTATTTGTCCCAACAAATCTACCAATGCTTACGTTCTAATTTTATGGAATTAATTTTAAATCAAAAACATGAAGAAGATTTATTCCCTAATTTTTTTACTTTTTACCGTATTTACATTTAGCCAAAATTTTGGATCGTTTGCTAGTGGAGTTAAAATAAATGGTACAATTTATAACACCACCGCTAGTGCACCAATTCAACAAATAAATCCTGATGCAAGTGCTCAAAATTTTGACGGATTAAATTTAGGAACTTTTGGACAAAATGGTACTTGTGCAAGAATAACTGGTGCAGAAATTAAAACTTTTAAAAACGCTTTAGGAAATGTTTGTAGCGCAAGCTTATTATGGAGAGTATATCCAGCAGCATCAGCTCCAACTGGTACATTTAATAGTATTGCATTAGCTACAGTAACCGACTGTAATTTAGGAACAAATACATTTGATGATGGTTTTGGACCTTGTGGAAATGGCGATCAAAAATGGAAAAATTATTCTATAAATCAAGATTTTATTGCAACATTACTTCCTGGAATTTATACTTTAGAAATTTACTATGATTACACAGGATCTAATTCAAACCCTTCAACTTGTGAAACCACAAATACAATAAATAATTCTGGAGCCAATTTTAAAGCAAATTTTACAATTGCTAATCCAACTTGTAATCCAGTTGCATTACCAACCACATTATGTCAAGGAGACAATTTGACCTTAACTGCAAATCCTGCAAATGGAATTGCGCCATATTCTTACTCTTGGACTGGACCAAATGGATATACTTCACTTGCTGAAAATCCTTCTATTACAAATGTAACGTTATCTAATAATGGAACATATTCATTAATTGTTACTGATTCTTGCGGAGCAATTTCTTCTTCGCAAACTACAGCAAGTGTAACTATTACAGAAAAAATAGATCCATTTTTTGAAGGATTAAATCCAGGTTTATGCCGTTTTGGAACTCCACCATTATTACCTGGTCAATCTACAAATGGAATTCTTGGAACTTGGAATCCTGCAACAGTAAATAATTCTACAGTAGGAACTTTCTTTTATACTTTTACACCAGATGCTGGCCAATGCGCCAATTCATTTGTTCAAACTATTTTTGTTGTAAACAACGTAAATCCAACATTTACGCTTCCTGCTGCTATTTGTTTCAACTCTGTTCCACCAGTTTTAAACACGACTTCTAATAATGGAATTGTCGGAACTTGGAATCCAGCAACTGTTAGCAATACAACATCTGGAAGTTATGTATTTACTGCAAATGGCGGACAATGTGCAAATACAAGAACTGTTACAATTAATGTTACTCCTATTGTAACTCCAAGTTTTACACTACCATCATCTATTTGTCAAAACGGAGCAATTCCTGCATTACCAACAACATCTAGCAATGGAATTACTGGAACTTGGAATCCATCAATTGTTAATAATACTACTACAACAACATATCAATTTACACCAAATAATGCTAGTCAATGTGCAACATCATTTTCTACTTCCATAACTGTTAATCCAAACTTAACTCCAACGTTTAACGCAATTGCTCCAATTTGTCAAAATGCAACAGCTCCAACTTTGCAATCTACTTCAAATAATGGATTTACTGGAACTTGGAATCCTGCAACAATTAGTAATACAGCTTCTGGAACATATACTTTTACACCTACATCTGGTTTGTGCGCAACAACTACAACTATAAATGTTATTGTAAACCCTAACGTTACTCCAACATTTAATCCAATTCCGAATGTTTGTTATTTAACAACTCCACCAGCTTTGCCTTCTACTTCTTTGGAAGGAATTACTGGAACTTGGAAT
>NZ_JAYUPK010000040.1:0-3833 GCF_043760115.1 Flavobacterium sp. | reverse complement strand
TGTGAATATCGCTTTCGTCTGGACCACGATGTGACATTCTTTTAGAAAGTTGCTTAACTAGTTGTTCGTCTTTTCCTTTTCCTATAATGGCTAAAATTCCGCACATAATCTTTATTGTTTCGAGTTAGGAGTTTCTAATAATGAAACTTTTATTGTTTTACTGAAGCAAATTTGCGGAATAAGTTGTTGTTTGTAAAGTGAATTATTATTTTTAGTTATAAATTGTAACTAAAAATTGATTTTTGTGTTTTATTTGTAAGTTAGATTATGTTTTTTTGGTGGTTTGATTTGGATTTTTAAATTAGATTACGAAATATTAATTTATTCTGTATTCTTAATCTCTTCATTCAATTCAGTTGAATTTCCATTTAATTCATTTACTAATAAGTGTAATTTAGTACAAGGATTATGACTAGCATAGTTTTTACAATTATGATTAGCAATTAATTTTTCTGCATTTGATATTGCAGTTTTTTGGTTTCCATATTTTTCCAAAATTAAGTACATTTCTTTACTGTTCTTTTTATATTGAAATTTTCTTGGATTTTTACTTTTACTTTGAGCTTGAATTTTTGAATTAATTTCATTTTCTAATGCTTTTTTATAATCTTCTCTAGACATTGATGTATTTCTATATTGAAAATGTAACAAATACCATAACTCAAAAGCTTCATTAGTCCAACCAACTTTTATATTATTATTTTCAGCTAATATAATTGCACTATTAAAATTATTTGGACTAAAACCGTCTTTATCAAATACAGCCCAAACGCTATCATATTTTTGGCTTGAATTATTTCTAGCTTTGATAGTTCTTTTTACTAAATCTTTTGTATTTGAACCTTCACCTAAAGTTTCGATTGTGTAAACAAAAGATTTTACATTTGATTTGAAGGATTTGAAATAATTTGGTTCTGTTTTTTCTCCTTCACAAACAATTAAAAAATATACTCTTTCTAGTCTAGTTTTTACCTTACGTTTCTTTTCTACTCTATTAAAACGTTTTAAATCAGCATTATCAATTTTAATAATATTTGCCATATTTATATTTCTTGGAGATTTGAAATATAAGGAATTGCGCCGTAACGACCGTTTATATAATCTTTTTCAAAACTTCTATCTTTACGAACTGTTTTACCATCTCCATCTTTAAATTCAAGCAAAGAATATAAGTCTGTGGCTTCAAATTCATCTTTTTCAGTAAACCAAATTTGGTCTCTTCTAAAAAGATTTGCACCTAACAAATTTGTATCATGAGTAGTGAAAATTAATTGGGCTTTATTAGGATTAGTTTCTGGATTGTTGAAATATTTAATAATTTCTTGAGTTAATATTGGATGAAGTTTTGAATCTAGTTCATCAATTATTAATATTAATCCAAACTGAATTGCTAATACAATATAACCTGAAATATCAAATAATTTATTTGTTCCTGAAGATTCATTCTCAATTAATTTAAACTGTATATTTTCAACAATTTTTCCATTATTGTCAAATTTATAATGAACCGTTTTTAATCTATTTCTAAAGGATTTGGTTTCATCATCATCTAATAAAAATTTTTTAAACCCTAAATTTAAATTTTCAATAAATTTGTCAACTTTATCATCATAATATTCATCTTTATGAATAATTGATGTCATAATAATTGAATCTTGATGATCAATTCCAGACTTTAAATACGTATATGTGAAATTTTTTAAAATTTCTTTTGCAAAATGAATATTTAATTGGTCTAATAAAGATAAAAACAAACCATTTTCTCTTGTATTTTCAATAAATGTTTTGGCCTCACTAAATATTTCTGAAACTAATATTCCATCTTTATTTCTTATAAAATACAAATCCTCTTTTTTAGAATTTTCTTTTAAAATAAATAACCATTCAGAAAGAATTTTATCATTATTAAGCTCAAATCCATATCTATATCTAACTCCAGATTTAGAATACAAAATTTCAAAAAATGATGGTTCATTTTCTGTTTCAGTACTTAATAAAAAAGGTTTAGCGTTTAATTTATCAGTAGAATTAAGCTTTGAAGAATTTTTAACAGTAGAAACCATAAAATCCAAAGCTTTAATAAAATTGCTTTTACCACTAGAATTTGCACCATAAATTACAGCAGTGCGAAGAACTTTATATTTACCTTCTTTCACAACATTATCTTTAAGTTCAGTAATGCTTCCTGCTTCTAAACTAAATGTTTTTTTATCTTTAAATGATAAAAAATTTCCAACTGTAAATTCTAATAACATAATTTGGGATTTTAATATTTGAGTAATTATCTCATATAATTAACAAATGTAAATAAAAATTGTTGATAATTTTTAACTAATGAGATTTTTTCACATTTATATAACTATTCAACACTTTCAACGATAAACTTTGACCCATTAATCTCAAACGAAAATCCAACACTATTTCCAATAAGTTTTACACCAAGTGGCGATTGTGGTGAAAGTGCAATTATAGTTTTAGAATCTAATACAATTTTGGGTAAAGCTGCACTTATAAAAAGATACATTGCATTAGCTTTAACAACACTTCCTAGCGCAATTTTTGTATGAATTTGCGAAGCATCAATTTTGTCTAGAATTATTTTTTGATCTAGAATTTCTCTTAATTTATAATTTAGTTTTTCTTGTTCTATATGCATCATTGACAAAGCTGTTTCATGCTTGTCTCCAGCAGAACCTTTAGCATCATTTTTAGCATCTTCGGTTAAACCAGAAATCATATCACGAAAAACATCTATTTTATCTTGAAGTAATTGTTGGTGGTGTTTTAAGATATTTTGTTTCATATAAAGATTTAACCACAAAGTTCACAAAGAAAGCGCAAAGGACACAAATTATTTATATATTTTTAAAACTATATAAACTTAGTGATAACTATTAAAAATCAAATTTATAATTTCCACCAAGCAACACTTGAACGCCTTGAACTGGATAATTTATCCAACGTTGGTAATTCTGATTGGCAAGATTATTTCCTTTTATGAAAAATGTCAATCGTTCGTTGTGCTTGTAACCTATGTGTGAATTTAAATCTAAATAACTATCTAATTTAGTAATTCCTGGAAAAATATCGCCTGTGTCAGAAAGTATAACTCGTTCGTCTTTTCTTTCGCCTACAAAAAATACATTTACTCCTGCATACCATTTTGGTGTAATATTAAAATCTAAATTAGAATTTACTTTTATACTTGGTAAATTCCAAGGTTCAGCTTGATCTTTTGTGCTGTAACTAGAAAATGTTCCATTAATTCCAAAAGATACATTTTTAGAAAAATCAGCTTTCAATTCGCCAAAGAAACTTACTGTTTTTACATCATCATAAAT
Source organism: Flavobacterium sp. (assembly GCF_043760115.1). GTDB lineage: Bacteria > Bacteroidota > Bacteroidia > Flavobacteriales > Flavobacteriaceae > Flavobacterium. The sequence goes on along the minus strand of NZ_JAYUPK010000040.1, from coordinate 492 downwards.
TACATCAAATGAATTTCCAAAGGCATAACCTTCAACATTTGTATTTTGAATATAATAAGGATTGTTTTTAAACAACGCTTTATTTCCTTCATTAAAATAAGAACCACGAATATTATATCCAATAGAATTGGCTAATTTTCCTTTTAAACCAACATAAATATCATAACGTTGATCTGTTGGAGCAACTGCTATTGTTGGTGATACAAAGAAATTCGTATCAACAAATTCTTTATATGAATTTTGTTTTAAAGTTCCTTCTGCACCAGCGTAAGCAATCATTAAATCGCCAACAACTTTGTACGAAGCAGAAATATTTGGATAAACAAAAAACTTATTATTTCCGCCATTATTGGCTACACTGTAGAAAAATGTTGCTCCTAAATTTAAAGACAAATCATCTTTATTAATTTCAAAACTTGGTGAAAAACCTATGTTGGTTGTTCCATATTTGATTTCAGATAAGTTAAAATAATCTTTTTTGAAACTTCCGTT
>NZ_JAYUPK010000039.1:0-9076 GCF_043760115.1 Flavobacterium sp. | reverse complement strand
AGAAACTGTGTAAAGAAATACACTTGTAGTAGCTCCAACTGCTGGTGTAAAAGTTCCATTGCTTGCAGTAAAAGTTCCTCCAGTTCCAGATTGTAATGACCAAGTTCCGCCAGTTTGTTCACCAGTTATTAAATTAAATAAGTCTATTTGAGTTGTACTGGTTTCGCAAACGCTTGTTGAACCATCTGCGCCTGCATTGGGCGAAGGATTTATTGTTAAAGTAACACTACTAGAATCGCTAATACAAGGAGAAGTTCCAGTTATGGTGTAAGTAAAAACACCTGATGTAGCTCCAACGGCTGGAATGTAAGTTCCTGCTGTCGCATTAAATATTCCACCAATAACAGCTGTAGACCAAACTCCACCAGATTGTTCACCAATAATTAAATTAAATAAATTAATTTGAGTAGTACTTGAATCACAAACGGTTAAAACGCCATCTGTTCCTGCATTGGGTTGTGGATTTATGGTTACTGTTACTGTGCTTGTATCATTTAGGCATGGTGAAGTTCCAGAAACAGTGTAAAGAAATACGCTTGTTGTAGCTCCAACTGCTGATGTAAAAGTTCCATTACTTGCAGTAAAAGTTCCACCAGTTCCAGATTGTAATGTCCAAGTTCCACCGACTTGTTCGCCAGTTATTAAACTCGATAAATTAACTTGGGTTGTGCTGGTTTCGCAAACACTTGTTGAACCATCTGAGCCTGCATTGGGTTGAGGAACAACAGTTACGGTTAAAGTAGTAGTTCTAGAACATTGACCAGTATTTGGCGTAAAAGTATAAACTGTAGTTGCTGTATTATTTAAAGCTGGAAGCCAAGTTCCAGTAATACCATTAGTTGATGTTGTAGGTAATGGAGATAAAGTAGTTCCTGAACATATTGGTGCAATAGCAGAAAAAACAGGATTAATATTTGTATCAACACTTATTTGAAAGGTAGTTAGACCAAAATTTGTTGGATTCGCATTTTCTTGAACCCTAACATGAATTGTTTGAGGATTAGAAATATTATTATAACTCGTTATTGGATTAATAGCAAATGTTCCAGATGTTGCGTTTGGTAAAGATGTGTGATAAGTAGTGGTATAAGTAGTTGGATTATAAGTATTTCCCAGCACTAATAATGTTTGCGAAGTAAAATCAAATGATTCAATTTGATTATTAGAAATATCATCGCATTTTGTTAAATTTATTGGTGCATTTGGTACAATTGCTGCAGGCGGAATAACGTCCAAGAAAAAACTTCTTGTTTCAATACATCCAGAACCAGTTTGGTTGTCTACAATTGAAGCAAATATTTGTTGACCGTCAAAACCAAGATATGTAGCAGGATTTGGAATTGGAAAAGCACCAATTTGAGCATCAGATAAAAGAGTATGATAATAAATTTCATAACCTACAGGCGCACCATTTCTTATTGGATTATTATTAGTATTTAAATTAAAAATAGTTGTTGTTGAAGTTATATCTGGAGGATTTCCAATAATAATTGGCATTGGAGGCAAAAATTCTACAATAATTGGATTGTAAGTTTGTGAACAACCAGAAGCTAATGTAACAACTACAGAATATGTTCCTGGTGCTGTAACTTCATATAGATAGTTTGTTGCTCCAGGAATTGGAGTTCCGTTTAAACTCCAAACGTATGTTGATCCTGGTAATTGAGTTGGACCAGCTTTAATTATTCTTGTTGATTGATTACAAATAGCAGAACCATTAGCAATTGTAAAATTATTTAAATTTTGATTAGGATTAGTTGTATTATAACCGTCACTAGCAATATTTAATGCACCAATATTAAAACTTCCTCCACCAAGAAATACCGCAGAATCAAAAGAATTATCATTTCTATCAGCAATTACTAATTTTATATGATAAGTATTATTTGGAATAACCGCAGACGAAGCCGTCATTTTAATAGTTTGTCCATTAAAATTACTTGCAGTTCCAACTGTGTTTGTACCATCATTATAAAAACCAAAAAAAGTAGGATTTGCTGACAGACAACTATTATTATTAGCAGAATTTCTAATAGTTACAACAGAAATAGGTGTTGTAGTATTTGGAATAAGTGCTAAATTTGTTACTGGACCTGCTGTAGTAGTGTTAGATAAAAAAAATGCAAATGCATCTGAAAAAACGCACTGATAAGTACCATATTCTTCAGAAGCAAACAAAAAATCAAAACTCATAGAATCACTTAGTGGAACAAAATCAAATTCTAAAATAGTTGCATCATTATAATCAGTTAGAGTGGCATCAATATTTAAAGATTGCACATAACTTAATAATTGTGCATCGCCTGGCCAATTTCCATTAGATTGAGAGGAATTATTTGGTCCACCAGCTTGTAAAGCATTTCCAGTACTTAAAACTACACCAGATGCCAATGGAAAAGCAGGATTGGTATTTGTAAAATATCCAATACCATTATTTATATCTCCTTGAGTTGTACCTGAACTCCAAGTAATGTTGGTAAGTGTTCCTGCACAAGATGAAGAAGAATTACTTCCTCCAAACAATATATTTTGAACAAGTTGAGGAACTGTATAAGTAGTGTTATTTACAACAACGCCTTGAGAAAAAGTATATTGGTTTAGTAGTATAAAAAGTAATAATAGTAGAATTTTTTTCATAAATCGAGGCAATTAAATTTATATTATTCTGTATTCTAAAACGATTAATGTGTTAATTAATTGTTTAAATGTCCAAATATAATCAATCATAGAAAATAACTTTGTTAAATTTGTCGAAAAATGTAGTATTACCATGAAATTAATCATAAAAGAAACTCAGAATTCAACCATAATAAAATTTGAATTTCCAGATTTTATTACCCAAAATGAAAATTTTGAATATAAAAACATAGACGAAGCTAAGAATTCACCATTAGCGCAACAACTATTTTACTTACCATTTGTTAAAACAGTTTATATATCTGGAAACTTTATAGCAATTGAAAGATACAATATTGTAGAATGGGAAGATGTTAAAGATGCGGTTGCTGAACAAATTGAAGATTTTGTAAATAAAGGTGGAATAATTATAATTCCAGACGAATCTAAAAACAAGAAAATTGCTTTGAGTGTTTATGGCGAAATTACACCAAATCCTGCAACATTAAAATTTGTGGTTACTAGATTACTTACTAAAACTGCCTTAGAATTTAAAAATATTGACGAAACTACTGCTTCGCCACTTGCAAAAGAATTGTTTAAATTTCCGTTTGTTAAAGAAATTTTTATTGATGAAAATTATATTTCTGTTACTAAATATAATGTTGCAACTTGGGAAGAAATAACACTAGAAATTAGAACTTTTATTAAACAGTTTATAGAAAATGGTGGATTAGTAATTGATGAATCTGTCATTATTGAAAATCCAAAATTAGAAAAACAAAAAATTAAAAATTTTGATACTCTAGATGTTACATCGCAGCAAATTATAAATATTTTAGAAGAATATGTTAAACCTGCAGTTGCTGCCGATGGTGGAAATATTCTTTTTGATTCGTACGACGAAAAAGAAAAACGAGTTAAAGTTATACTACAAGGTTCTTGTAATGGTTGTCCATCATCAACATTTACATTAAAAAATGGAATTGAGAATATGTTAAAAGATATGTTACACGACGAAGCTATCATTGTTGAAGCTATAAATGGATAATTAATCAATGATTTACAAACTAAAAAAACCTTCAGTTAGAAGGTTTTTTTGTTTTTTATAAGTTTTTCTCAAGCGATTTTAAATCCAATTCTTTTCCGTTAATATCGTAAAACTTATATCGGTATTTTAATTTTCCGTTTAGTTCTTCAATATCTACGTGCATTTGATAAAATCCTTTGCTCCATTCTACAATTACATCATAATAATAATCTCCAACTCCAAAACTGCTTGGAAGATTACTTACATAAACTAGTTTTTTAGTTTTTAAATTTAAAGTATTAATTTCTATATTATTATATGCACCAACATCTTCACTGTCAAACGTTTGACCCATATAATTGTATTGATTGGATTTCTTTTTATTTTTCTTATCTCTGTTTTCGTTATAAATGTCTTTTACAGAAAAAATTACTTCCTTTAAAGAGAATTTGCCAACATTTACTAGGTTAAATTTTATTTGATGATTGTACATTAACTTATGTACTTTTTTGTTGTCATCATTTAATTCAATTTTTTCTCCTATATCTGAATCTGATATTTCAACAATTGGTAAATTTTGATCAATAATTTCTATATAACTTTCAGATTTTAATTTTGTGATTTTAGTTTCTGCAGCTTCAAATTTTTCATTAGACTGATCAATTTCATTTTCTAGAATGGCTACTTTTTGATTGGTAAGGTCTATTTCAGTTTTATTTAAATCGGAAACTTCTTCAATTAAAATATCATTTTTTCCGCTGTAAAGCGAATAAATAGAACCAATTATTAAGGCACAACCTACAAAAAGTGCTAAAATTAATGTTATCATAGTAGAATTCTTTTTCATACCAATATTATGGTTTTCGTAATCTAAATTTTTTTTAAAATTACTGCTTTTTTAAAGAATGCAAAAAGTTCTTTTTAATTTTTTTTAAACAGATATATTTTTTCGAAATACTAAATTAATTAAATAAAAAAAGTGCTACTAAGAGCACTTTTCTATAGTGTTAACGTGCAATGTAAACCCAACCTGTTTTTACATTTCCGTCTGTTAATTCTGCTGAGTAAAAATAAGTTCCGTCAGGTAAATTTTTTGCGTCAGATGTTGTTCCATCCCATTGACTAGTATAATTTGAGAAACTATTTATTTTCATTCCGTATCTATTAAAGAAACTAATAAATTTAACATTACAACCGTTTAAGTTGAAAGTGTCATTTTTACCATCACCATTTGGAGAAATTCCGTTAGGGAAAATACAAGTAGTTTCTACAGTAACTGTTTCTTCATATTCACATCCGTTGGCATCTTTTACAGTAATTATATAATCTCCTGGCAATAAATTGGCATAACTTGATGTATTGCTAAAACTTCCATTATTTATATTGTATTGAAATGGAGCAACTCCACTTGTAACACTAGTTATCTCAATAACACCTTGTGCAGTTTGATTTAAAACATTAGAAACAATAATTGCTAAATCTGTTGGTGATGGATTGATTGTTACAGATAAAGTAGTTGTTGTTGCACATTGTCCTGATGTTGGTGTAAAGGTGTAAGTTGCAGATGCTGTTGTGCTTACAATTGCAGGATTCCAAGTTCCAGTATATCCATTTAATGATGTTAAAGGCAAAATTGGACTTGCAGAACCAGAACATAACGGAGCAATTGCATTAAATGTTGGAGTTATGTTTGGATTTATAGATAAACTATAAGTAGTTCCGACAGCACATTCTCCAGCATTTGGAGTAAAAGTATAAATAGTAGTTCCTAAAATAGAATAATCTAATGTGTTTGGACTCCAAGTTCCATTAATTCCATTAGTAGAAATTTGCGTAATAAGAACTTGAGCACTTGCACCTTGACAACCAGTTCCAGAAGTTCCAAATGTAAATAAAGGAACAATTTTAGTATTTACAACAACCGTTAAACTTACTGTAGTTGCACATTGATTTGCATCTGGTGTAAAAGTATATGTTGCTGTAGCAGTATTATTTACCAATGCATTCCAAGTTCCAGTAATATTATTTTGAGATGTTGTTGGTAAAATTGGCGCTGTCGAACCTTCACAAATTGGGTTTACTGTTGCAAATGTTGGTGTTATACTATTAATGTTAATTTGTAACGTAGAAGTTGTAGCGCATTGATTCGCATCTGGAGTAAAAGTATATAATGTTGGAGTTGTGTTGCTAACTGTTGCAGGATTCCATGTTCCTGTAATTCCATTTGTAGATGTTGTAGGCAATGTTGGAGCAACAGAACCAAAACAAACATCAGCTACAGCAGTAAATGTTGGATTGATAACATTAATATTTATTTGTAAAGTAGTTACAATTGCACATTGATTTGCATCTGGAGTAAATTCATAACTTCCAGCAGTTGTATTACTAACTGTTGCAGGATTCCAAGTTCCAGTAATTCCATTAGTTGAAGTTGTTGGTAATGTTGGAGCTGTTGAACCAAAGCAAACATCGGCAATTGGATTAAAGTTTGGAACTATTGTATTAATTGTAGTTGTTAATGTTGCAGTTGTAGCACAAATTCCAGCATTTGGTGTAAATGTATATGTTGCAGCAGTTGTTGAACTTACTATTGATGGATTCCAAGTTCCAGTAATTCCATTGTTAGAAACTGATGGTAAAATTGGAGCTGTAGCATTATAACATATAATAGGAATAGCATCAAATAATGGTGTTACATTTGGATTTACAGTAACAGATAATGAAGCAGTTGTAGCACATTGATTTGCATCTGGAGTAAAAGTATAACTTCCTGTTGATGTGTTACTAACTAGTGCAGGAAACCAAGTTCCAGTTATTCCATTGGTAGATGTTGTTGGTAAAATTGGAGCAGTTGCATTTTCACAAATTGGAGCAATTGCATCAAATGTTGTAACTATAGTTGTAACATTTACGGTTAATGTTGTAGCGATTGCACATTCACCAACGTTTGGTGTAAATGTATAAACGTTTGATACTGTATTGCTAATTGTTGCAGGATTCCAAGTTCCATTTATACCGTTGTTAGAAGTTGTTGGTAAAATTGGACTTGTAGTATTATAACATACATCTGGAATAGCAGTAAATGTGGGAGTAACTATTGGATTTACTACAATTGTTATTGATACAGTTGTTGCACATTGACTTGCATCTGGTGTAAAAGTATAAACTGTTGTTGCTGTATTATTTATAATATTTGGATTCCAAGTTCCAGTTATTCCATTATTAGAAGTTGTTTGTAATGTTGGAGCAGTCGCGTTTTCACAAATTGATGCAATTGAATTAAATATTGGTGTAATTGAATTTATATCAATATTCATAGTAACAATTGTAGCACATTGATTTGCATCTGGAGTAAATGTATACGTTCCAGAAATTGTATTGCTAATTATTGCTGGATTCCAAGTTCCAGTAATTCCATTAGTAGAAGTTGTTGGTAAAATTGGAGCTGTTGAACCGAAACAAACTGGTGCAATTTGTGTAAATGTTGGAATTATTGTATTTACTATAATTTGTATAGAAATTGGTAAAGCACAAATTCCTGTATTTGGAGTAAAAGTATAAGCTCCAGACGTTGTATTGCTTACCACAGATGGATTCCAAGTTCCTTCAATTCCATTAGTAGAAATTGTTGGTAATATTGGCGACGTTGATTGATAACATACAGGTGGAATTTCATTAAATGTAGGAGTAACGTTTGGATTTACAATTACATTTATTAAAGTTGTTGTTGCACATTGATTTGCATCTGGAGTAAAAGTGTAACTTCCAGAAGTTGTATTACTTATTGTAGAAGGATTCCAAGTTCCAGTAATTCCATTGTTAGAAGTATTTGATACTATTGGAGCAATTGAATTTTCACAAATTGATGTGGCAATACTAAATGTTGGATTAATAGTTGTAACATTTACTAAAATACTTGCGGCAACAGCACATTGATTTGGATTTGGCGTAAAAGTATATGTACCAGATGTAGTGTTACTTATTGCAGTTGGATTCCAAGTTCCAGTAATTCCATTATTAGATACCGTTTGTAAATTTGGACTTGTTGTTCCAAAACATACATCTGCAATAGCATTAAAAGTTGGTATAATTGTATCAACAGTTACTGATATTGATGTTGTAATTGCACATTGATTTGCATTAGGCGTAAATGTATAAGTTGCAGATTGTGTGTTACTTATTGTTGCTGGATTCCATGTTCCAGTAATTCCATTGTTAGATGTGGTTTGTAAATTTGGAACACTTGAACCATTACAAACTGGCGGAATTACATTAAAAATTGGAGTAATAATTGTTACAGTAACTGATAACGTTGCTGTTGTTGCACATTGATTAGGATTAGCTGTAAAAGTATAAGTTCCAGAAGCTGTATTGCTTATAGTTGCTGGATTCCAAGTTCCAGTAATTCCATTTGTAGATGCAGTTGGTAAAATTGGACTAGTTGTTTGATAACAAACATCTGGAATTGCATTAAAAGTTGGAATTATATTCGGACTTATTGTAACATTTATAGTAACAGCAATAGCACAAACTCCTGTATTTGGAGTAAATGTATAACTTCCAGAATTTGTAGTACTCACAACAGATGGATTCCAAGTTCCAGAAATTCCATTAGTAGAAGTTAATGGTAATGTTGGAGCAACAGAACCAAAACATACAGGTGGAAGTGGATTAAATGTCGGAGTTTCATTTGGATTTACCAAAACATCTATTGTTGTAGTAGTTGCACATTGTCCAGAATTTGGAGTAAAAGTATATGTACCAGAAGCTGTATTGCTTATTATTGCAGGATTCCAAGTTCCAGTAAATCCATTATTTGAAGTAGATTGCAAAGTTGGAGCAGTTGCATTTTGACAAATAGGAGCAATTGCATTAAATGTTGGCGTGATATTCGGATTTACAACTACAGTTAATATCGTGGTATTGGCACAAAAACCTGGATCTGGAGTAAATGTAAACGAGTACGTTCCAGATGTTGTATTATCAACTGTTGCTGGATTCCAAGTTCCAGTTATCCCATTATTAGAAGTTGTTGGTAAAGTTGGAGGAATTCCATTTTGACAAAAAGGAGAAATTGTAGTAAATACTGGGGTTATTGTTGGATTTACAGTAATATTTATAGTTAAAGTAGTTGCACATTGATTAGCATTTGGAGTAAAAGTATAATTTCCAGATGTTGTATTACTAACAGTTGCAGGATTCCAAGTTCCTACAATTCCATTATTAGATGTTGTTGCTAAAGTTGGCGAAGTAGTTCCAGAACAAACTGGATTTACAACGTCAAATGTTGGTGTTATAATTAATACTGTAACATTTAAAGTTGTAGCCAATGCACACAATCCAGATGTTGGAGTAAAAGTATAAGTTCCAGAAGCAGTATTACTAATTGTTGCTGGATTCCAAGTTCCAGTAATTCCTTCCAAAGAAGTA
>NZ_JAYUPK010000038.1:0-26869 GCF_043760115.1 Flavobacterium sp. | reverse complement strand
TCCAGTATTTGCAATACCTGTTTCGATACGACCAGTAGCAACAGTTCCACGTCCAGTAATTGTAAATGAATCTTCAACTGGCATTAAAAATGGTTTTTCAGTATCACGAATTGGTTCTTCAATCCAAGAATCCACAGCTTCCATTAATTCAATAATTTTAGGAACCCAAGCTGGATCATTATTTAATCCACCTAATGCAGAACCTTGAACAACAGGACCATTATCGCCATCATATTCATAGAAAGATAATAAATCTCTAATTTCCATTTCAACTAGCTCTAATAATTCAGCATCATCAACCATGTCAACTTTATTCATAAAAACAACCATTCTAGGAATACCAACTTGGCGACCTAAAAGAATGTGCTCACGAGTTTGTGGCATTGGCCCATCAGTTGCTGCAACAACTAATATAGCACCGTCCATTTGAGCAGCACCTGTGACCATGTTTTTTACGTAATCGGCGTGGCCTGGACAGTCAACATGAGCGTAATGACGGTTAGCAGTTTCATATTCAACGTGTGAAGTATTAATTGTAATACCTCTTTCTTTTTCTTCTGGTGCATTATCAATTTGATCAAATGATTTTGCTTGACAGTAACCTGCATCAGACAATACTTTAGTAATTGCCGCAGTTAATGTAGTTTTACCGTGATCTACGTGACCGATTGTACCAATGTTTAAGTGTGGTTTGTTACGGTTAAAGGTTTCTTTTGCCATTTTACTTAATTTTTAATCTTAGTTATATATTTATTAGTGTTCAAAATATTCATTTTTTTTGAGCCAATGACGGGAATTGAACCCGTGACCTCTTCCTTACCAAGGAAGCACTCTACCCCTGAGCTACACCGGCAATCTAATTATGATTTACGATGTGTTATATACGATATTTGAAAACATTCAAATCTAATATCTAGACAGATATCGTAAATTTGTGGGGAGAGCAGGATTCGAACCTGCGAAGTTTACACAGCAGATTTACAGTCTGCCCTCGTTGGCCGCTTGAGTATCTCCCCAACTTTTTTTATTTTATGCCACTTAATATTGGAGCCGGCGGAGGGACTCGAACCCACGACCTGCTGATTACAAATCAGCTGCTCTAGCCAACTGAGCTACGCTGGCATTTATCAATAAAAAAAGTCCGCTATTTCTAACGGACTGCAAATGTAGACATTTTATTTTTTAATCAAAATATTTTTATAGATATTTTATCTTAAATATGTGTTCTTAGTTTTTCTTTCCTTTTTAATAATAATCTTTCTAGAGATTCTGCTGCTAATTCTACCGCTTCTTCAAAAGATTTACATTGTTTTTTAACAAGAAAATCATCACCAGGAACGTGAATTTTTACCTCAACAATTTTATTTTCTTTATCACTTGTCTTTTCTACTTTTAAAAAAACGTCTGAAGATACTATTTTATCATAATATTTTTCTAATTTATCCATTCGTTCTTGTACAAAATCTACGAGTTTTTTGTCAACTGTAAAGTTAACTGCGTGAACATTTACCTTCATAATAAATAATTTTATAGGTTATACTTTAAAAAGTTAATTTTGGTTTCTTGGATGGGCATTTTCGTAAACTTTTTTTAACTCTGCTAAACTACTATGTGTATAGATTTGAGTGGACGCTAAACTTGAATGTCCTAATAATTCTTTTACAGAATTTAAATCGGCTCCATTATTTAACATATGAGTTGCAAAAGTGTGACGCAATATATGAGGACTTTTCTTTACCTTCTCAGAAACATTACTAAAGTAATAATTAATTAAACGATACACAAATGAATCGTTTAATTTAACTCCTTTTAACATTAAAAAAAAATATTCACTGTCTTTTACTTCAATTTTACTTCTTTCTTTAATATATAAATGAGCTTGTTGAGAAACAATTGATACTATTGGAATTATTCTTTCTTTGTTTCTTTTTCCTAATACTTTGATAGTATTATTTAATAAATTAAAGTTGTGAATTTTTAAATTTATTAATTCCGTCCTTCTTATTCCTGTTGTGTAAAACAAATCTATTATTAGTTTATCACGAATTCCTTCAAAATCTTTTTTATATTCTATATTATTAAGCACTTTGTCTAACTCTTTTTCTGAAAATGGTATTTGAAGGATTTTTGAAGTTTTTAATGCTTTATGTTTAAGCAAAGGACTAGATTCTATTTGTTTAATTTTTAATAAAAATTTATAAAAAGATTTTAATGATGAAATTTTTCTATTTATTGATGCGTTTGATATTCCTTGATCTACTAATTGAACTATCCAACTTCTTATTATACTGTAGTTCACTTGTTCTAACTTTTCTTTATCAAAATTAACATTTACAAATTCTTGAAAAAATTCTAAGTCTTTAATATATGCACTAACAGTATGTAAAGAATAATTCTTTTCGATTTGAAGGTAGTTTTGAAAAGAATGAAGATTATTCATTTACGAATTGTAAAAATTAATTTTAAAAAATATCATATTATTTCTTATAATAAAAAGATTAAAAAAAATCGTTAGTAACAAAGTTATAAAACTTTAATTACTAACGATAATTTTTAAGAGAAAATTAATTACTAACTTTCCAAACCGTCTTTCATATTTTGTATGTAAGCTGCCTTTTGAATCTTCATTCTGTTAGTAACAGAAGGTTTGATGAAAGCTTGACGTGCTCTCAATTGACGAACAGTTCCTGTTTTATCAAATTTTCTTTTATAGCGCTTTAATGCTCTATCAATATTTTCTCCGTCTTTAATTGGTATAATTAACATTTTTGGACCTCCTTTCTTTAAATTAAGTTGCAAAAATAGTATTTATTTTGGATTAATTGCATTTACTTTAAAATTATTTTACTACTCCTAAATAGATCGCTGTTTTTACTAATCCTATATTATTTTTTACTTGTAACTTTAAAAAAATATTTTTTTTATGACTTTCTATTGTTGCTTTACTTATTGATAATTTAATTGCAATTTCATCTGTAGTTTTTTCTTGAGCAATTAATATAACGATTTCTTTTTCTCTACTTGTTAAAATAGATTTTTTAAAATCAAAGGTATTGGTTTGTTTTTTTTCATTTAAAAAATAACTCTTACCAATAATAACTATTTCATTTATTGCTTTTACAAGTATATCTTTATCTGTTTCCTTTAATAAATACCCATCAATTCCTTCAATTTTTTGTAAATTATCAAACATACTTATTGCTAGTATTTTAATTTTTGGATATTGGTTATTAATAATTTTGATAAATTCAATTCCATTCATTTCTGGCATTGATATATCTGTAATTATTATATCTGGAGTTAAATTTTTTAGTTTTAGTAATGCATTTACTGGGCTTTTTTCTGCAAATAAAATTGTAAAATTTTCTTGTGATGATAATACAGAAATCATTCCATCAAGAAACATTTGATGATCATCTACTACAACAATTGATATATTTTCTAATTTATTCATTAGTTGGAATATCCATGATTAACGTTGTTCCTATACCTTTACTACTTTCAATTATTAATTTACCATTTAAACTTAAAATTCTTTCCTTACAATTTTTAATGCCCATTCCATCTACTTTGTTTTTTTTAAAACCTACACCATCATCTTCAAAAATAATATTTAAATTGTTTATATGACTTGTAAAACTTATTGTAACTTGATTTGCTTTAGCATGTTTAAAAACATTGGTTAATAATTCTTGAATTATTCTATAAATAGTATGTTTACTTATATTTGATAATAATTCTAATGAATTTTCAGGAAATATTGAAACATTAACTTTAAATTGTTTTCTATTATTATACTCTTTTGCCAATTGATGAATTAAAATTTCTAAATTTTTATTTTTTAAATAATCGTAATTTAAATTATGAGATATTGCTCTTAATTCACTAAAAGCAATTGACATTTTATTTATAACAACATCAATTTTTTTATTTTTAATTAAAGAGTTTTCTTGAGATAGTTGTAATTTTATACCTGCTAATGTACCTCCAATTCCATCATGAATTTCTATAGCCAATCTTTTTCTTTCTAATTCTTGTCCTTCTAGAATTCCATTTATTCTTTTTAATTCTTTTTCTTGTTCAAGTCTAACTATTTCTTGATTATAAATTTTTTGCCTTTTAAAACTTAAAATTTTTTGAATTTTAATTCTTTGACGCAAATAAAAGACTATTGTAATTGATAAAATTAGCAAAATCAAACTTACTAATATAATTGTTCTTTTAGTATTTTGTTGAAGTTCTTTATCTTTTGTAAGCAATTTAATCTTTAAATTCTTATTGTCAACATTATACTTTGTTTCTATTTCATTAAAAGTATTGATTTTATTGACATTAAAAATACTGTCTTTTAATGAATTAAATTTTTCTTTAAATAATAATCCGTTTTTATAATCATTATTATAGATGTAACATTTAGAAATTGCATCATATAAATTTAATTTTTGATCTGATGTAATATTCTTTTTAGTTACTTCTAATGCCTTGTAATAGTATTGTAAAGAAGTAGTGTATTGCTTCTTTTTTAAATAATATCCACCATAATTAAAACTAACATTAAACAGCATCAATTCATCTTTAATTAATTGTTGTATTACAGAAGCTTTTTGTAAATGATAAAAACATTCCTTTAATTTTATATTTTTTTTATCACTTAAATACAATTCACTTAATCCAATATGTACAATAAACTCTGTTGCTAAGTCTTTATTTTTTTTAACAATTGCCAATGCTTTAAAATAGTACTGAGATGCTATTTGTTTATTAGTAGCAACATATAATATTGCCACACTAATGTATGCTTTTGATAATTCAGTGTTTAGCGAATATTTTTTAGCGTTTTCAATATTATCATTATAATATTTCAATCCTTTTACGGTGTCTTTTTGAACAATATAAAGGTTGCCTAAATTAAGCAATACTTTAGATTTAATAGCTGATAGTTCATCAGCATCTACTATTCTCATTGCAGCTAAATACCACTCTAATGACTTATCAAATTTATCTTCTTCAGATGCAATTATCCCTAGCTGATTATAACTGTAGCACAGTACTTTTTTATACTTATTTTTTTAGCAAAAGAGATGGCTTTAAGATACTCTTTTTTAGATGCTATACTATTGTTTTGGGTATAGTAATAATAACCCAAGTTACAATAGGAACGAGCAATTAACGAGTCGTTTTTAATTAAAATACTGTTTTTACATGCTCTAGAAATATACTTAAAAGCTAAACTAGGATTAGTGTTTAACTCAACCGCAAATTGCTCAATATCTACAATAATTTCCTTATGCTTTTGTTGAGAAAACATAAGATTACAAATAAAAAATACCGCTAAGATACAATTTTTTTTCATACGAAAACATCCCCAATTCATGGTATGGTTTGGTATTCAAATATATAACAAATTTGATAAAAATAATTTGTAACAAATTTAAAACCCTATTATTATGAAAAAATTAGTAATTATTGCCCTGTTATTAAGCTCATGTTTTACTTGGTCGTCAACTTTAAAAAATTCAACAACACCAATAGGTGGTGGCAATACAACTCCTCCTAAAGGAAATAGTGGTCCGTTAAGAGGAATATGTGAAATTTCTTTTAGATCAAATTTAATATAAGTTTAGAAACCTTTTAAACTTTAAAAAATGAAAACTAAAAGTCAAATTATAACCTGTATTAGGTTTAAAGTAAAAAAGAGGATAACCGTGGGATTGTTCTATTTCTCCTCCACGATAAAAATAAAGAATACTTAATTTAAAATGCTCATAATAGTGTAACTCAAAATTATTATTTTTCAAAATATTTATATTTCATAAAAATTAACTATTTTTAAAATGTTTTATAAAAACTAAATTTTGATAAAATTGTTTAATTATAGTTGCTTATATCAAATGAGAAAAAATCAACAAGTTAAAACAATAAATATGAATACTTTATATAGATTTTTTAAAACACAATTATTTTTAATTGTGTTATTGAGCGCAAGCTTTGGTTTTGCGCAAGTGGTAGTTGTACCTGCAAATTGTAATGTTGTAGTGCCAGGAATTGGTGGATCAGTTGGGTTTGGTAGTAAAGTGGGTAATGGTGGTGTTGTAACCATGCCAGATCCTTTTATTGGTGGTATATTTACCTATGTACCAGGTAGCACAATAATAACTGGCTGGTCGTTACTTGGAGATTTATCAATATCTAGTCCAACTGTAAATGCTGGCGCACCATTCACTTCTGCAGGTGCTTTTTTACAAGTTAAGTTAGATTCGTATAATAAATCTTTACGATTAGCAGAACAAACCAGTCCTTCATCAGCTTCATTAGCTCGTTCTAAAGGTAGAGTTACGGTGAGCTATAGTGGCACGTGTGGTGGTTCAATGTTTTTTGATGTTTATAAAACTTACGCTAATTCAGTTTCAAGTTATGTACCGCCAATTATAGGTCCTGATTGTTTATTACCAAATACTCAATATTCTTTTTCTGTAGATCAAATTGCAAGTGATAATGCAAGTGATAATTTTGGATTTGACCAGTATTATTGGAAAGGAATACCATTAAATGTTACAAATTTGTATTATTCAGCAGATTTTAGTTCTGTTTCTTTTAAAACAGGTCCTAGTGTAGCTCAATTTGATTTAACGTGTTTTTATGGTAGAGCAAATCCTTGGGATAGTGGAACAATATCTACAGCACCACCTTTAATTTCACATACAACATTTGTTACTAAATCAATTGGAGCTGCGCCTATTCTGCCAGGTTTGTCACCGATCTTAAACCAAAGTCCTTTACCTAATTGTATAGCAACAGGAACTACAAATTATGTAATTACAATACCTGCCATTAATTTAGTTGTTGGCTACACATATTTATGGACTTCTAGTAATGCAGTTTGGAATTTAACTCAATCTGGTACGCAAGGTTCAATATTAACAATAAATAATTTTGACAACAACCCAAGTACGCTTACTTTAACAATAACTAATGGCAGTTGCACTCCAAGTGTTTTTAATTTTATAATGAATAGAACATTAGCTCCAGCGCTTGGTATTACAGCAGTTGGTAGTGGTTTACCTGTAACTTGTATAAATGCTGCTACAAGTTATTCTTTACCGCAAAACGCATTGAGTAATCAAACTAATTGGACAATTTCGCCAGTTGTAGTAGGAGGACCAACTGTTGCTAATGGTGTTGGTAGTGGTTCTACTTGTACTGTCACACCAGGCACAGTAGCTGGACAATATAGTTTAATCGCAACAGCAAAAGCAGCAACTACTTGTACAACAACTTCAACAAGTATCCTTATCAATATTAGAACTTCAGCACCTACAATTAATACTGCTTCACCAAAATGTGTGATTAGAAATGGTGGTCCATTGTTAACTTATACTTGTGCTGTATCGTCTGGAGCTTCTGGATATACTTGGACTTTTCCAACTGGATGGGTAACCTCTAATGCAACTAATGTTATAACTGTTGCAGGATCAGCAAATAATACTGTAACTGTAACAGCAGGTGGTACTGCGGCTGCAGGAATTATTTCTGTTATTGCAAATGGTGCTACAGGAGCTTCTTGTAATAGTGCTACAGCAACCTACAATGTAAATTATTCATCAGTAACTCCTGTTTTTGCATCAACTAATACTACTGGTTGTTTAATTGCAGGCGCTACAACAGCATATGTAAACGTTACAAATATTCAGAATTATGGAAACTACACGGTTACGAGTAATCCTGTAGGTATAACGTCAAGTGGAGTAATAACTGGTGGTACAAATTTATCATTAACAATACCATCAACATTGGCAGCAGGAACTTACAGTATAACAGTTGTTCATAATAACGTAATTGCTTGTGGTACAGCTACTGCTACACTTACAAGTTTAGTTGTAGGCGGTAGTATTGCTAATTGGGCTGCAGGTTTTCCTAGTTATGATATTACTTCTGGTGGAAGTGATGTATATAGAGTAAACTCACAACCATTGTCTACAAGTTACCAATGGTACAGTGGTCCTGCAATTTTTACAACAATTAGTGCATTAACAATTATACCATCTCCTGGTACTAATCCAAATGTTTCATTTAGTCCTAGTGGAAATCAAATGACTTTGTACGGTAATACACTATTAGCAAATCCGCAAGTTTATTGTATTGTAACTCCACCAGGTGCATGTCCGACTATAATTAGTGCAGCAAGAGGAACACACGGTACATCAAGACAAGTAAATACAAATGTGAAAAATATAATTGATGGTATTACGATATCTCCAAATCCTAATAATGGTAATTTTTGTATTAAAGTTGATAATTTCATAGATTCAGCTACTGCTATTTTAACTGATATTTCAGGAAAGGAAATAAGTAAATATAATTTAATTAAAGGAGAAAATAAAATTCAAAATGAACGTTTAATTCAAGGAATTTATTTTATTAATTTACTAATTGACGGTAAACAAGAGATCCGTCAAATTATTATTAAATAATTTAATACTTTAAAATTATAGAAAGTTTTGGCTTTAACAGTCAAAACTTTCTTATTTTTATGTAACTTTAATTTAAATTTTTTATTATGAAAAAAATTACAGTTTCGATTATAATTATATCTATATCATTTTCTGCTTACTGTCAAAAGGAAATTTGGTGTTACAAAGTTAATTATAATTATGTAAATCCAGAAGTACCAAATGCAAATAGTAATGATGGGCAAATTATTAAAGTTCCTCTTGAAGGTGGATCATCAACGCCAACAGTTGTGCACACATTCGATGTAACAGGACTACAAGGGAAATTTCCATTAGGAAGATTGCTTCAAGCAGCAAACGGAAAAGTATATGGAATAACCTCTGGTTATACCAACTTTTCTGTCCAACCATACATAGAAACTTTAGGAGTTTTATTTGAATACGATCTTTTATTAAATAAATATAGTGTTCTTGCTAATAACTTATTAGAACCAAGATTTGGGGTAATTGAACTATTACCAGGTTTTATTTATGGTGTAACCAATAGAGGAAGGTCCATTTTTAAATATACGATTGCAACTAATAGTTTTAGCATTGTAGCAACAATTCCTGTTGGAAGTCAAGGAAGTTCTATTCAAGGTGAGTTAACTAAAGCTTCGGATGGCAATTTATATTTCCTTACAGAAAAAGCATATACAGCAAACGGAAGTTATCCTGGTGGTGGAATTTTTAAATTTAATCCATTGAATAATCAGCTCAATTTAATGTATATTTTAAATTATACTGGAGGATATTTAGGTTTAGGTGTACCTAGTTATAATACAAAAATAGCCGAAGGATTTCCTGGAAAATTATATTTTACAACATTAAATGGAGGTGTTCATACATATCCATCAAATTTAGACGGTTGCGGTACACTTTGTGAATATATAATCAATACGAATAGTGTGTCTAAAAAATATGATTTTGATTATTTTGGAATTGGTGGTACTCCAAGCTCTTTGATTAACGGTGGAAACAATAAATTGTATGGCGCCTTATATAGTAATCCTTCTCAATTATATCCAAATTACACAGGATCTATTTTTGAATATGATTTAATAACAAATTTACTTTCTGTTATTTATGTAAATGATATAAATTCTGGAATTTTCATGTATTATTACAGTGGTATTCAGATTAAAGGTTCAGATGGTAATATTTATGGACAATGCAGAGGTGGTATTTATAAATACGATTTATCAACAAATACAATTTCACAAAAAATTCCTGTAACATATGGAGATGATACTCTTGAACCAATAGAAATCTGCCGAAAACCATCCTATCAAGAATTCATTCCCAACAATTATAATCCTTGTGTAAACACACCATTTACCTACAACATTAACAACACCAACGCCACAACTTATGTATGGAAAAAAGATGGTATTATTGTACCATTACAAACAACAGGAATTTTAAATATAAATAATCTTATACCATCAGATACAGGTATTTATACTTGTACCATGACTAACGAATGTGGCGAAACAACCACCATGAACTTGAATATAACAGTAAATTGCCTTGATGTTCCAGAAGTTGTTGCAGATAAAAATACTATTTCACTTTACCCAAATCCAACAAAAAACACAATTTCAATTCATTTACCAGAAAGTGGCAACTACGAAGTTCAAGATATTTATATTGTAAACTTACTTGGTCAAAATGTAATAAATAATATAAAAAATCCCAAAAACATTGCTGTAAGTTCTTTACAAAAAGGAATTTATATTGTGGTTTTAAAAACTAACAATGGTGATTGGAATGGGAAATTTGTGAAGGAGTAATTAATAAATTTAATAAAATTATGAAAAAAATAATCATACTTTTTTTTGTGTCTCACTTCTGTACATTAAGTTTATATGCGCAAAAAGAACTTTGGGGTGTTTATAAAGGATATCCAAGTTATACAGTTGCAAATGATGTAGTTGTTCCAGCAAATTTTGGTAGTATTATAAAGTATGATAATAATGGAGAAAATCCAATAATAATGCATCAATTTGATGGTATTCATGGGCTATTTCCAGAAGGAAGACTGTTTATGGCATCTAATGGTAAAATATATGGTTCTACTACTCAAGGCGGAATAAATGAAACAATAATTCCAAATTTCGTAGAAAATGCTTATGGAGTTATTTATGAATACGACCCAATTTTAAATAAATTTAGAGTAGTTTATAATTTTGATTCTAGCATATTTCCTAGATGTCCTCGAATTGGATTTATAGAACCAATTCCTAATAAATTATATGGCGCAACAGCTAATAGATTAATAACTTATGATTTAATTACTGAAGCAACAACAATTTATGGTGGATTAAATTATTTAATTAATAGCGAATTAATGAAAGCATCTGACGGTAACTTATATGGTACGGTTATAAGGCCATTCGAAACCTGTCCTAATTCGTCTTCATCAAATCTACCTTACAATGGTTCAATTATAAAAATAGTTCCTTCTAGTAATACTATAAATATAAATTATTCTTTAAGTTGCAATTGGGCATTGGGCGCAAAACCATCAGGAGAATTAGTAGAGGTAAGTCCTGGTAAATTATTTGGGACTACTGATGTTGGTGGCATATTACCAAATAGTGCTGTTTCTAATTATGGTGTAATATTCGAATATAATTTTTTAACTAATACTTACACCAAAAAATTTGATTTTGATAAAGATACAACTGGTAGTCGCCCAAGTCCGTTAATAAAAGGATTAAATGGTAATCTTTATGGTGCTTGTGTGGGTTATGGTACTTGTACTTCATCGTCAACAGAAGGTTCAGGAACTTTATTTGAATTTAATCCAAATACTAATGCTTTAACTGTTTTAAAAACCTTTGGTTGTGGAGGTAATTTAATTGCAAATCCAAGTTCGCTAATGAAATCGTCAACAGGAGATTTTTTTGGAACTGTAGGTAATGATTTTGGAGTAATATTTAAATATAACCCAGTAACTAATACATGTTCAATGGGTACTTCACCTAAAACAGAAAATCTCATTGAAATCTGCCGCAAACCATCCTACCAAGAATTCATCCCCAATACATTTTCTCCTTGTGTAAATACTCCTTTTACCTATAATATTCAAAACACAAATGCAACAAGCTATGTATGGAAAAAAGATGGCGTTGTTGTACCATTACAAACCACAGGAATATTAACTATAAATAATCTTATTGCATCAGATACTGGTATTTACACTTGCACAATGACTAATGAATGTGGCACAACAACAACAATGAATTTAAATGTTACTTTAAATTGTCTTGATAATGAAACCTTTGTAAATGATAAAAATGAAATCATACTTTATCCAAACCCAACAAAAAATACAATTTCAATTCACTTACCAGAAAATGAAATCTATGAAATTAAAGAAATAACTATTGCCAATATACTTGGGCAAAAAGTTATCGGTGATATAAAAAATGCTAAAAATATTGATGTAAGTAGTTTACAAAAAGGTATTTATATTTTACAATTAAAAACTGATAAAGGTGATTGGAATGGGAAGTTTGTGAAGGAGTAAAATATTCAAAATTCCAATTTAAAAATAATTTATAAATTGGAATCTGATTTATTTTTGAAAATTTAAATTATATAAAAAAGCCCAAATTATTTAACTGCTGGCTGATAATTTTGTTTGTCAATTATCATTTTTGATAGAATTTCTCTTAAAATTTCTGAGGTTCCACCGCCAATTGGACCTAAACGACTGTCTCTTAACAATCGTGCCAATGGATATTCTTCCATATAACCATAACCTCCAAGCATTTGTAGGCAATTATAAATTGCTTCGTCGGCTACTTTTGTTGATTTTAATTTTGCCATTGTGGCTTCTTTAACTACGTATTCGCCTTTGTCTAACCTTGCAATTGCTGCATAATTAAATATTTTGCAATGCTCAACTTCTGTGGCGTGGTCTACTAAAGTGTGTCTTAGCGCTTGAAATTTATTAATTGTAGTCCCAAATGCTTCACGTTGAGACATATAATCAATTGTATAATCTAAAGCATATTCTGCACTTGCGTGTGCATTTATTGCCATTATTAATCGCTCTAGAGCAAAATGTTGCATAATATAAGGAAAACCTTTTCCTTCTTCACCCATTAAATTTTCTTCTGGTATTTCTACATTATCAAATGCAATTTCTGCTGTATCTGATGCTCTCCAACCTAACTTATCAAGTTTTGTTGCAGAAACTCCTTTTAAATTAGTATCCATCAAGAAGATACTTATTCCTTTATTTCCTTTGTCTGGACTTGTTTTTGCCGCAAGAATATAATAATCGGCATAGACACCATTTGTAATAAATGTTTTAGAGCCGTTAATTATATATTTATTTCCTTTTTTTATAGCAGTAGTTCGCATACCTGCAACATCGCTTCCGCCAAAAGGTTCTGTAATGCACATTGCTCCTATTTTATCTCCAAAAATACTTGGCGCTAAATAATCTTGCTTAATTCGTTCATCGCCTTCGGCATTTAAGTGTGTCATTGCTAAATAGGAATGAGCCCAAATTGCTGCTGCAAAACCACCAGATTTAATTTTTTGAAGTTCTTCTAAAAATACTACTGTATAAAATAAATCTAAATTTAATCCGCCATAAGCTTCTGGATACGAGATTCCAAAAAATCCCATATCGCCAAATTTTTTCCAAATAAAACGTTCTATTGAACCTGTTTTTTCCCACTTTTCAATGTGAGGTACAACTTCTTTTTGCAAAAAATCTTGTAGACTTTTTCTAAACAATTCGTGTTCTTCTGTAAAATATGCTGAATTCATATAATAAACGCTTAATTTATACTCTATTTTTTAGAATTGTAAATATAAGGCAATTATTTTGACTTTATCAACAGGAAAAGCTTTAATATTTGCTAAATCCTCAATTTTAATATCGCCATTCATGCTTCTATAGGTTACAATGTTTTTAGAAATAGGAAATCTAAAATAGGGAAATTGTCCAAGTTCTTTTATAGATGCGTTATTTATATCAATCTTCTTTAGATTAGGAAGTACAGAAATGGTAAAGTATTTATTCAAATTTAATAGTACTTCTGGAGATAATCCCCAAATATCATTCATTTGTTCCATAGATACAAATCCGCCATAAAGGTCTTTTTGAATTAATATTCTATCGCTAATTGCATCACCAATTCCAGTAATTTTCATTAAATCTTCTTTAGTAGCTTGATTAATATCTAAAACTTTTAACGCTTCTTTTTTAGGATATTCTTTCCAGTTGGATTTGTAATTATTTTCTTTCTTTGGGTAATTTACCCAATCTGGAAATTTAAAATAAGGAGCGATTGCATTTAAAAGCGAATCGGAAATTTTAGTAACTTGTTGAAATTCTTTGGCTGAATTTGCAAATTTTCCAAGTTTTCTAAATGCCAATAATCTGTCTATTTCTTCTACTTTCATACCTAATTTATATCCTTTAAAATCGGTTATGAAATTGGGATTGAAAGGATACATTGTATAACTAGAATTTTTCTTTTCATTTTTTAAAGTATCTATAGCCGATTGCAATGACAACCATTCTTGCTCTTCTTTAGATTGTTTGGTAGAAATTGAAAAATCTGTGAAATAATAAACCAATTGCAAAGCAATGATAATAGTTAATAATACAAGTATTCCTTTCTTTTGATCTTTCGAAAAATGAAGTAGCGTTTTAAAAGGATTATTATTTTCTTCCATTAAGTAGTTTAAATAGTTTACAAATCAAAAACCGAAGTACGTTTGGCGCGAATTAAATCTTTTAATCGCATCCAAAAAGCTAGCGTTAAATATACACCAAACCATAATCCGGCGGTTACGAACGAAATATAGATAAAAAATATTCTTACGCTGTTGGCTCGCATTCCCAAACTATCTGCCAAGCGAGATGATACGTGAAAACCATGTTTTTCAAAAAAATATTTTAAACGGATTACTGGACGCATTTTTTATTAATTAAAAAAATAAATGTACAATTAAAATTTGAAATTTATTTAGATTTTAGTAAATCAATACCAATTGCACATTGCAAACATTTTTTATTGTTGCAATACTCGTTTTTTAATTGCAATAACGATTGTGCTTCAAATGCATTTTTAGACTTTAAACCGAAACTTGAAAACTTGTCTAGAATTGAATTTTTTTCTGATGGAATTGTAGTTAAAAATTCGATTATTTTTTCTGAATTTTCTTTTGCAATACTTTTAGAATAAGCAAATTGAATTGGAATAATTGTATTTATTATTAACAAATTTATAAACGAATTGGTAAGTGATTTGTTTTTTTTAGGACTTTCTTTATCAAAATTATAGTGTGTCTTCCAATAATCACTAACAGATAAATTAAAAATATGATACAACTCTTGACTGGTTTTGGCTTCAATAATTTTAGAAAATAAATTTCTTTGCAAATGATATAACATTGCCAATTGCGATAATCGTATGGTTGGAAAATTATCTGGTCGATGTTTAAAAAACTGAACCTCGTTTATGGTTGGTTTTATAATTTTATATTTTAATGCAATATAATTGTACCAAGATTTTAATTCTTTAGAATAATTATCTTCTGCATTGATTGGAATCATATCGGCTTGACCAAAAAGTAATGCTTCTAGATACAAAACTTCTAACGCTTCTTTTCTAATTAATGAAAACGTAATTGATTTTGCAATTTTAAAAAATGTTTCACCATTAGTATTAAGCCCAAAATTTTTAGCGAGCATAATAAATAAAACTGCTTCCCAATCGTTTTCTGTTTCTTTGAGTAAGTCTTGAATGGGTTGCGATTTTCGTTCTAATCGTTCAAAAAACAATCGTTCTTGCCAACTTTTAATTACAAAATCATCTACATTATGTAATTGTTTTTCGCAGAATATCCAGCTTTTTGGAGTTATAAGTGATTGGTAGTTATTTAATTCTTCTTTAGAAATATAATTTTTAATTTCTAGAACTGGAATTTCGGAATTGTCTTTTCTAAAAATTGGCGTGTCGTGTTCCCAAACAACGTGAAGAATTACGCTGTCATAATTTTGATCTTTTTCGTGATTGTGAACATACCAATCGGAAGATTTTATGTGAATTTCTATATTTCCTGCCCATTTTTGATTGTCGATACTAATTTGAGCATTGAAAAAATCTGGACCAGCAAGTTGTGAATAAAATCCTGAATTTATTATTGTTAGATTTTCGTTTTGGGTAGTTTTTAAATTTGAAAAATCAAACTTTTTATAGTTCCAAACGTAATGTAGAAAATCTTCTTTCATTTATAAAACAGAATTGAAGACGAATGTAGTAAATTATCTTAACAAATACAATTTGGCGCAAGCTCTTGCATCTGATAATGCTTCGTGATGGTTGAGTTGAATGTTGTTTAAATTAGCACAATTAGAGAGATTTGCTGGCTTGTATCCTTTTTTTCTGTAGATTTTACAGGTACATTCCCACATATCGGCAAGTTCTAATTCGTCATAATACAAACCGTAATACTTCATGGTTTTTGTTAAAACTCTTCTGTCAAATGCTTCGTTGTGTGCTACAATTTTACGTCTAAATAATCGTTTATGGATTTCTGGAAAAAGCGAATCGAATGTTTTTTCGTTTAATGTTTCTATTGGTTTTATATTATGAACCATAATGTTTCTGTACCAATATTCGTTGTTTGGTGGTTGAATTAATGTGTAATATTCTTCGGTTATGATTCCGTTTTCTACTGTTACAATTCCAACAGCGCAAGCACTTTCTGGATGTCCAGTTGCGGTTTCAAAATCTATAGCTGTAAAAGTCATTGTTTATTTTTGATTAAAAAAACCCACAATTTTCATTGTAGGTTAACTATGTTTTTGAAAATTATAATTACAGTTTGTGCAATTCAGAAGCTTTAATAGTTATTATTTTACCTTCTCGCATAATTACTACAGATTGATTCTTTTCAATTTTAGATTGAATCATTCTTTCTGAAGATAATTTTAATCCTTTGATTACTTTATTTATAAAACTGGAATTATTTTCTTTAGTAATTTTCATTTTAAATTAAATTAGATTTAAATCTATTCCAAACTTCATTATTAATTACAATAGTATTTAATTTGGAACCTTGTGCAAATAACTGAGGCAACTCATCAGAATTGTCAAAAACTGCCCATTCGTTACACAAAGGTATATAAATTTTAAATAGGTTTTCAATTCCGCGAGAATATCTTCTTTTAATAATTTCTGTTGGAATGTTGTGTCCACCTTCTGAAACTCTTATTGCGACTCTATTTATTGCCATTTCTACCGTTGGAAGCCAAAAAAATAGCAACTTAATTTTGTATCCTTCTTCTTTGGCTTTTAAAAGTCTATTTTTATATGATTTGGTTGATAATGTAGTTTCGAAAGCAAAATTTTGATTTAATTTTAATAATGAATCTATTCGTTCTAGCATGATTCTTCCGGCTTCAAAAGATACTTTTTCTGGTTGAAACGGCGATAAACCAAAGGCAATATTATCGGCATTTACAAATTCTTTACATTCTAAAATTTCAGGTAAAATAGTCAATGATGCAGTTGTTTTTCCTGCGCCATTGCAACCTGCAATTATATAAATGTTTTTTTCTTTCATGTTTTGCCGCTAAGTCACTATGGCGCAAAGTTTATTATGTTCCTTCGACTTTGCTTCGACTACGCTCAGCATAAACTTCTCAGGATAACAGTATATTTAAAATTTGAAATTTTTAATATCAATTAAAAAAATTTAAAAAATAAACTTATTTTATTGAACCAATAATATCATATTTTGTAATAATGTGATGTTTTCCGTTTTCTAAATCTACTAGAACTGCTTGGTTTTCTTTAGTAAAAAGTTTGGAAACTTCTTCTATTGGTGTTCCTAATTTTACAATTGGATAGGGTTTTCCCATTACTTCTTTTATAGGTTTATCTGCTACATTTTTATCTGAAACGTAACTTTGAAATAAATCTGTTTCGTCTACTGAACCAACAAATCCAGAAATATCTATTACAGGAATTTGAGAAATTTTAAATTTTCTCATTCTTTCTATTGCATGAGAAACCAACTCTTCTGTTCTAACAATTACTAACGATTTATCTATATGATCTTTGATTACGTCTTCAACTTTGGTTACTTCTTCGTCTAGAAATCCTCTTTCACGCATCCAATCGTCGTTGAACATTTTACCAACATAACGACTTCCAGAATCGTGAAACAAGACTACAACAACGTCATCTTTAGTGAAATGTTCTTTTAGTTGATGCAAACCTTTTACGCAAGAACCAGCAGAGTTTCCAACAAATATTCCTTCTTCTAGTGCAATTTTACGTGTGTAAACTGCTGCATCTTTGTCGGTTACTTTTGTAAAACCGTCAATTAAAGAAAAATCTACGTTTTTAGGAAGTATGTCTTCTCCAATTCCTTCTGTTATGTAGGAATAAATTTCGTTTTCGTCGAAAATTCCTGTTTCGTGGTATTTTTTAAAAACTGAACCATAAGTATCAATTCCCCAAATTTTTATGTTTGGATTTTTTTCTTTCAAATACTTACCTATTCCAGATATTGTTCCACCAGTTCCTACTCCTACTACAAAATGGGTTATTTTTCCGTCTGTTTGTTCCCAAATTTCTGGACCAGTTTGTTCGTAATGCGCTTGCGCATTACTTGGATTATCGTATTGATTTACGTACCAAGAATTGGCAGTTTCGTCTCCAAGTCGTTTAGAAACTGAGTAATATGATCTTGGGTCTGTTGGTTCTACATCTGTTGGACAAACGATTACTTTGGCTCCAACGGCACGAAGAATGTCCATTTTTTCTTTGGATTGCTTGTCTGTAATTACAAAAATACATTTGTATCCTTTTACAATTGCTGCAAGTGCTAAACCCATTCCGGTATTTCCTGATGTTCCTTCTATTATTGTTCCTCCTGGTTTTAATCTTCCATCGGCTTCGGCATCTTCTACCATTTTTAATGCCATTCTGTCTTTGGTAGAATTTCCTGGATTAAAAGTTTCTACTTTGGCAAGTACCAATGCATCAATACCTTCAACAACTTTATTTAGTTTTACTAATGGTGTGTTACCTATAGTTCCTAATATATTTTCTGAATAGTTCATTTATTGTTTTTTGTGATTGCAAATGTACTGCAAAATAATGTTTTAGCAAAGCATGAATTTAATGCAAATGATAGGTCTTTTAACCCTGATGGTAATGGAAATCCTTTTTTTAATTGCCTTGGGTTAAAACCCAAGGCAATTAAAAAAAGATTGGAATGGACAGCAGGAATATGGCTTGTTGAAAAAGCGCAAGCCAATTGTTACTGAAAAAAAGTCCAAACCAGTCCGAAGCGAATTAGAAAATCTCTGTATGGCGTATTTGGCGCTGCATAAAAATTGTTTCCTGTAAAAGCAGAATTGAAATGCTCTGCTTTGAAAAATATACGTGTTTGACGAACTCGAGCGTTTATGAAAAAATCTATGAGTGGAAAATTGCCGATTTCTTTATTGTTTTGAACGAAAAACTCACCTAATATTGGATTGTAATCGTTGGCGTAATATTTAGTGAAATAATTGGCGGTAAAACCTGTTTGAAGATACATTGCTTTTTTGAAAAGATAATTGGTATAGTATAACGTAGTTCTTAAAGTTATGTCTGGAACGTTTAAAATTTTGTCTTGTTGATCTACTTTTTGATACAAAAAGGTATTATCTAGAGCAAAATTACTGTATTTAAATTCTTTATTGATTTTTACAGATAAGTAGTTTATTGCATTGGAGTATTGTTTTGGAGCAACTTTTTGAACATTTAAAGCAGAAGGTTCGTTATTAAAATAAAGATAATCTTCTAGATTTGTTAGTTGGAAAGTAACATTTACCCATTGAGATTGTGCATCAATAGTGATATTATTTATATTTTCGTTTTTAAAATAATTTCTCCAATTGTAATATACGTAACTGCTGTTGTTTAAATTAAAATTGTGATTTGGAGTTTTACTTATATTTTGATATTGAAAAGTAACTTGATTTTTATCGTTAAATTGATAGTTAACTTTTGCATCAAAATTTCTTAAAGGCACTACAGATATAGAGTTGGAATATAAAACTGTTCCTTTCCATTTATTTTTATTGTAATTGTATTGACCTCCGATTGAATTTATTGTATTTTGTAGAAAAGTTGGATAGGTTGTTATTGTTAAGTCTTCTGGATTATTTATTGTTTTTTGAGTGTTGTAATAATAATGATAATTAAAGTTTTCTAAAAAAAATTCAAACTGTCCTACTGATTTATTTTCATAAACAGCAGCAACTTTGTTATACAATTTTGAGTATCTAACTTGATCATTTATATTAGAATTTACTATTGATGGTCCAAATCTATTTACTTTTAATTCTGTAGAACCTGTTCCAATAGTTGATTGAATAGTAGCTTGATTGTACTCGAAAAACTTGTGTTCGAAATTAAATTGATGTTTTACTAGTATGTTATTCTCGCTGTCTTTTGAATTTATTCTATAATTATGATCCACAAAAAAACGCTTGCCTTTTAAAAATGATTTAGCATTGTTTAAATAAACTTGAAGACGAGCTCTATTATCAAATGAATTATCTTCACCCTCAAAATCTTCAATGGCTGTTATTCCACCATTTTCTCCATTAGAGAGATCTTGACCAGTGTAATGAAAATTTAAATTATATTTTTTATTGAGTGTGTTATAACTTGTGGTAAATCTAAAATTTCCTGTGCTTGATAACTGATTAATATATTTTCCTAAAGAACGAAGACCTTTAAAAGAAATAGAAAAGTTTAATCTTTCTGATGTATTTAAAGTAATTAAAGCATCTACATTCTGACCTTGTTCCATTACGGTTTTAAAATACAATTCTGTTATTGGTGTTGCGACAGAGTAATATTTGATTTTTTTAGCTTCTTGAAAGTTAAAATGTTTTGCACGAAAACCCATTTCTGGATAGGTAGAAAATTTATTATAACCAAAATCTAATGTATTGTACGTTTGACCTTCATTGGGAAAAGGTAAAAGTCCGAAAATGTCTTTTCTTAAATAATTGTATTCATATTCTTTTTTTATAGATAAAGAGGTATCTAAAATTATGGTGTCTTTTTCTATAGAAATAATTTTATAGGAAGTTATTGGTGCTTTTTTAGCAGCTTCTTTAGCTCTTTGCTCTGATGTTTTAATTAAACTTTTACGTTCTTCTGTTTTAGGTTTAACTTGAGCCATTGAAAAAAATGTAAATAAAAAGAATATAAGAAGAGAACGCATTTTTATGTTTTAATGTTATTGCACAAAGGTATATAAAAGCAACTTAAAAAAAAGCAAAAAAAAACCGTTCGTGTTAGCGAACGGTTTTGGTAATTTATAAACAAATAATTAATTTGGAGCTCCAGCAACCCAGAAAGGTGTTAAAGCATTAACAGCAAAAGCATCTGCAGCGGTCATGTTAGGAACATTAGCTGTGTTTGCAATATACTCTGATGTAGGATATATTAATCTGTAAGGTTTTCTAGTTTGAATAGCTATAGATGAAAGAGGAGTTAATGGATAACCAGTTCTTGTATAATCTATATAGGATTCAATACCATTAAAACCCATCAAAGCAATCCACTTTTGATACAAAATAGCATGTAATTTTTGAGCGGTTGTAGTTGATGCTGTAAAACCAAAATTTGGTCTACTTGCGTTTACTGTTGTTAAATATGTACCTATAAGAGCATTTCTCATTAAAAAATTGTCAGTAACTCCTTGATTAAATAGATTTTGTGCATCAGAAAACAATGAAGGATATCTTACTGCTGCTTCTGCTCTCAGGAAGCAAGATTCAGAAAAAGTCATTATAAATCCATCAACTGTAAAAAAATCATCAGGAGTTCCGTCATTAACTCCAGCGAAGATTTGTGCTTGATCATAAGGATTAATATTGCCTTGAGCGCCCAAACGTGATGGTGGACCAGGAAGTGTTGTAGTTGGACCACCTACATCAACAAGACTTGAACCTTGATTAACAGCTCGTCTTGGACCGACAGCATTACCTTGGATTCCTCCAGTAAAAAGCCTAGTAGAACGTGGATCTGTTAAATTCACATAATTCACACCAGAACCAGGTACAATTTCTTGAGAACCAGCTGCTGGATAATTAGTTGAAGCATAACTTTGCATTGACTTCCAAGCGTGACCAGTCATAGCAATAAAAGTTCTGTTTTGTATATTGTTAGAACCAGAATCATAAAAATAAGTACTAGCCATTGGAGTAATATTAGCATTAGTTGCTCCACTAAAACCAGGATTAATAGAAACGTTATCAGTTAAAAATGGCCCACCAGAAATTTCAGCAAGTTGTTGATCTCTAAAAGTTGCTTTGGCACCAGTTACTTCTGACATTCTTAAACACAATCTTAATTGAACAGTATTTGCAAATTCTAACCATCTGTCCATATCTCCTTGTAACATAACATCAAAACCTGAAATATCTTCAACTACAGCAGGATCTGCAGCTGCAATTAAATCTCTAGCTTCTTCAAGATTTTGAAATAAATCTTGATAAATAGCATAGTCATCATCGTAGGTTGGTGTCAAATTATCATTTCCTTGCCAAGCATTTGTATATGGTGCATTACCATATAAATCAACTATATATTGCATGTAAAAAGCTTTACAGATTTTAGCTGCTGCAACAGAATAGTCATATTTACCTTCAGGATTTGAGAAGTCAATAATTGCTTGATAGTTTTTTAAATTTAAGAACAAACCATTCCAAATATTAGAATAAAAAGCATTATCTAGATTTAATTGTAATTCTCTATCATATCCATTCCCAAAAGACTGTACATTTCTAGTCCATGAATTCATGAATACATTTCCTAGTTGGTTCATTGTACCTACTTGAACTCTGTAAGTAGAAACTTGAGCCCCAGGTAATAAATTTTTTGGTAGAGCTTTGTCAAACTCTAACTGATTTGGACTTTTATTGATATCCAAATACTGATCGCACGAATAAAAAGCGAAAGCTAATATTGGTACTAAAAGTTTTAATTTTTTCATATTATTTTTTCTTTTAAAAAGTTAAATTTACGGTAAAACCTAAAGTTCTAGTTGTAGGATATTGACCAATATTGATAATACCTTGTGCATTACCTGTTGTGTTAGAAGCTTCAGGATCTGCATAACCTCTATTTTCAACACCATTTTTAGCTTTTAGTAATTTTCCGTCAGCTAAGAAAACAAAAGGATTTCTTGCATTAACACCAATTCTAAAAGATTCTAATCCAGTTTTTTCAATCATCTTTTTAGGCAATCCGTAGCTTAATGATAATTCTCTAATTTTTAAAGCCGAAGCATCAATTACACTTGACTCAGCAATAGCTCTACCAGTTGTTGTAAAATAATTTAAAACACCAACGGTATCAGGAGTAAAAGCTGTAGTTGTATTAACAGCACCAGTAGTTGTAACTCCTGGAATGACATAACCTTGTGTTCTATCAAATCCAACTGTATCTAAATCACCTCCAGTAAACAATAATAAGTTTTTAGCAAATGAATAAGCAGAAGCACCCATTCTTAAATCTGCTACAGCAGTAAATTTAAATCCTTTAAATTCAAATGAATTTGTAAAACCTATTATATAATCTGGAACACCTTTACCTAATTTTTCAAAAGTTGAAGTTGTTTGTGGTAATCCATTTGCATTTATAACAACATTACCATTTGCATCTCTTACAAAAGCAGTACCTTTAATTAAAGGAAATTCTTCCCCAATTTCAGCAAAAACACCAACTTGTGTATTAGATTGTAGGTTAATACTTGTAGCACCACCTCTTAAAGCAGTTATTTTAGTTTTAAAAGTACTGTAACTAGCTCTCATATCCCATCTAAAGCTTTCAGTTTTTATTGGTGTTAATCCCAAATCAATTTCGAAACCTTTATTTTCTAAGTCTCCAATATTTGTGAAAAATGTACCATTACCAGAACCAGAAGATGCAGTAGCATTAGAAATTAAGTCTTTAGTTTTCGCAACATAATACGAACCTTCTAAAGTTATTCTGTCTTTAAAAAACCCTAATTGACCACCAACTTCAAGTGTATTAACAAACTCAGGTACTACAAAAGGATCCGTTGGGTTTGCGTCATATTGATATGCAGATAAATCATTAAAAGGGAATCCTGAAGGTATTCTTGTTAAAACATTTGTAGTGTATGAACCAACAGAAGAAACGTTTCCTACAGAAGTGTAAGAAGCATTCAATTTAGCATAATTTAAAACTTTACTGTCTTTTAAACTAGCAAAAGCATTCGTTGGAATAAATGAAACACCAACAGAAGGATAAGGATAAGGTTTTTTTACAGTTGATCTTTGTTCAACTCTTGCAGTAGCATTTAAATATAAATAGTTTTTATACGACAAATCAAGATTAGCAAAACCTGCAACAAGTCT
The DNA here is from genome assembly GCF_043760115.1 of Flavobacterium sp. Classification (GTDB taxonomy): domain Bacteria; phylum Bacteroidota; class Bacteroidia; order Flavobacteriales; family Flavobacteriaceae; genus Flavobacterium. Next base: position 2,938 of record NZ_JAYUPK010000038.1, on the reverse strand, counting down.
AGTTCTTATTAAATTATTGTTTAACAATGCTGGATTTGTGGGGTTTAATACATTAGTTATATGATAAAATCCAGGCACATCAAGATTATTTCCACCTTGAGATGTAATTCTAAATAATCTGTCTTGTATGCTGTTACCAACATTTAATTTTAATCTTAATTTACTAGTTAAATCATAATCAAAGTTGAAAATCAAATCTCCATAAATATTTCTGGTTGATGATTGATTAGCAAAATAATTTGATGCAGATGCAGAACCACCAAGAGCTTCATAAGTCTCAGTTGTTGCTCCGTAATATTCGTAAGGAGCAATACTAAATTCATCTGTAATTCTAGTAAAAGCATCTCTATGAGATTGAGCGTTAGCGCTAGAAACTTGAACATTTGCAGTATAATTTACGCTAAAATGTTTATTAAATTCATAACTTAAAGCGGCTATACCATTAAAAACATCTGACTTATTATCAAAACGATAAGCTTTAGAAATCCAGAAAGGAGATTGTGCATAAACGGTCCAGTGGTTCTCGTTCTGTGAATTACCATTATCAAATCTTGAAACAGGAACATTAGAAGCTGTTTGAATTAAATCATCAAATAAATCACTATCTGTTTGAGAGCTTTTTTGTGTGATGTAATTTATAGTTCCGTCAATTCCAAATTTACCAACTTTTTTACCAGCTTTGAATAAAAATGAATTTCTAACTAGTTGGTCATTTTTCACTACAAAGTCTGTATTTAGTCTGTTAACAGACAGAAAAGCATAAGAATCTGTACCTCCTACATTAAAGTTAAACCCATTTTGAAACAATGTTCCATTTTGAAAAAATTGTTTAATGTTATCTTTAATAGGTTTCCACTCAGTAAATAAGAAATTACCATCTGATTGAGGCAAACCAACTGGCACTACCTTTGGAAAACCAGGAGTATTAAAAGCTGGACCCCAAGATCCATTTTCCCAAGGAACAAATGTTGATAGAACACCAGGTATACTCGGATCATCAAATCCAGGATCTGCTGCCCAACCTTGACCATATTCTTCTTGTCTTTCAGGAACAAAATTTACTGACTCAAAATCTACAGAGGAATTAAACCCAAAAGTAAATTTTTCATTTTTCGAACCTCTTTTAGTTGTTACAATTATAACACCATTTACACCTTGTGAACCATATAACGCTGCACCTTGAGCACCTTTTATAACGTTAACATTCTCAATTATGTCTGGTGGTAATTGTGACAAAATATTTGCAGAAGAAATAACATTATCTATAACAACTAAAGCTTGATTGTCTCCACTGATAGATCTATTACCTCTCAACAAAATTCTTGTATCTGCATTTACTCCGTTACTAACAGTTGAAATTTGTAAACCAGAAACTTTTCCTGCTAAAGATTGAATAGCGTTTGGATTAGCAGCTTGAGTTAATTCAGCGTTTCCAATTTGTTTTTGAGCTGCGACAACAGCATTTCTAGTTCGCTTAATACCCATTGCTCCAGTAATTAAAACTTCACCAAGCTCTACTGTGCTTGAAACTAATTTAACGTTGTAGCTATTTCCAGCTCCAACTTGTTTTGTCTGATCAGCATTACCCAAATAAGAGAACACTAATGTCTCTCCTTGACTAGCTTTGATAGAATACTTTCCATCTACATCGGTTTGTGTACCACGATTTGTTCCCTTAACAATAACATTAGCGCCAGGAATTGGGCCAGTTGCGTCTGAAACGATACCACTTACAGTTTTCTCTTGTGCAAACGAAAACTGCATTGTAAACACTACTAATAGTGTGTAAATCCATTTGAACTTCGATCTCATATTTAATTTATTTGAGTTAGTTATTCCGCAAACTTCTTAATAATTTCTTAAATAAACAAATAATACTTCGGAATATTATAATTTATTTTTGTTAAACTTTTAAAGCGTATTCCTAACATTGTGGTTGCAACGCATACTATAGATGCAGAATAATGCAAAAGGTTGCGTTAAAATATGTATTTTTATCAAAATTAATTTTATGTTAAGTTTAAGATTTTCAGATTATAAACTAGAATGTGGTACTGATGAAGCTGGAAGAGGTTGTTTAGCTGGACCTGTTACAGCAAGTGCAGTAATTTTGCCCGGAAATTTTGAGTTACCAAAATTAAATGACTCCAAACAATTATCTGAAAAAGTTAGAGATTATTTAAAACCAATTATAGAAGAAAAAGTTATTTCTTTTTCTGTTACGCATATTGAACCTATTATTATTGACAAAATAAATATTTTAAATGCTTCGATAAAAGCGATGCAAGAATGTGTATTAAAGTTAAATCCTACACCTTTATATATTATTGTAGATGGAAATCGTTTTAAACCTATTAATGATATTCCTTATTCTACTATTGTTAAAGGAGATTCTAAGTTTATGAGTATTGCAGCAGCATCTGTTTTAGCAAAAACATATCGTGATGAATATATGAATAAAATTCATGAGGAATTTCCAATGTATAACTGGAAACAAAATAAAGGCTATCCAACGCTAGAGCATCGCGAAGCAATCAGAAAATATGGAACAACTAAATACCATAGAATGAGTTTTAAATTGTTGCCGGAGCAAATTAAGTTGGACTTTTAATGAGTTGGAAGAATGGGAGTTAGAAGATGGAAGTTGAAAGATGGAAGTTGAAAGATGGAAGATTGTAGATGGAAGATTGTAGATTGTAGATGGAAGATGGAAAATTGAATTATAATATTGAGGTTAAATTTAATTGTTGTATAAATGCATTAAATTTGATAATTTAGTGTGAATTTAAAAGAAACTTGTTTTGTGTTCCTTCGACTGCGCTCAGGATGACAGATTGTGTAAGATTTGAAATTGATTTTTGAAATTGATTTTTGAAATTGATTTTTGAAATTGATTTTTGAAATTGATTTTTGAAATTGATTTTTGAAATTGATTTTT
>NZ_JAYUPK010000037.1:0-9276 GCF_043760115.1 Flavobacterium sp. | reverse complement strand
CAATTTATTCCATTCAGAGGGAAGGACTTTTTAGTCCTTTCTTTTGAAAAATAATTCATTTATTTTTACCCAGTTGCATTTGTAACTTGAATTCAGCATCTATAAAAAAGTTCCTTTTTAAATATCTTATAAAGTGCTATTTATAAAATATTTAAAAAGGAACTTTTTAGTTTAAAAGATAAAATCAATCTTTTTTAATAATTTTTACACTTTGACTACCAGTTGAAGAGGAGAATTTTAAAATATAATTTCCTGCTGCAAGTGTGTTAGATAAAGTAATGGTTTGATTGTATGAACCTTCTATTTGAAATTTATTTTGCAAAATAGATTGAACAATTTTTCCTTGTAAATCTATAATATCAATAGAAACCGTTTCATCATTTACTAAATTGTAAGTGAAAGTTGCTTCAGATTGTATTGGGTTTGGGTAGATTAGAATGGAGTTTTGAGTATTGAAAGATAATGCTCCTAAGTTTAAATCTGTGTATTGAGCTTGAGTCATTACAACATTAGTTCCATTAAATGAATATCCACCAGCTAAAAGTTTGTTGTCTTGTGTTAATACTAATGAATTAACATCCGATAAATAATTAATTGAGGTTGATAAAGTTCCATTATTTCCAAAAGTTGTATCAATAGTTCCATTTGATAAATATCTGTTAATAGAAAATTGATTTGATGCACTTCCAGATTTTAAAAACTTTCCATCTGGTTGAAGAATCATGCTATTGTTTTTATTTGAATCTGTAACAATACCATTTGTGCCAAAACTAGTATCTACACTTCCATTAACATTATATTTAATAGTAGAAGTTTTAGTTTCGTTGTTTATTACATCTTGTGTATTTAATAAAAACTTATCATCGTTTAAAGCAATTGTTTGATATGGATAATTTTTACTGTTTATTTGAGTTACTACTTTTCCACTAATTCCAAACGAGTTGTCTAAAGTTCCATTGATATTAAATCTTGTAATCCCAATAGAAGAATTATCAATTAGCGTATTGAATGAATTTAATATTCCTGAAACAATTATTTTATTATCAGATTGTAAAATTATATTTGCTGGCCATTCACTTGAAGCAAGACCGTAAAAGTTAAAACGTGTAGTTGCAACTCCATTAGTTCCAAAAGAGGTATCAATAGAACCATTATTATTTAATTTAGACAAACCAAAGTCAACGGTTTCTCCTGTTCCATTAATATTATAATCATATCCTATAAAAATTTGATCATTTTCAGATGCAACTACGTCATCTAAGTACATTACAATATTTGGAGCTGATAAATTATAATCAACTAAACCGTTTGTTCCAAAACTTGAATCTGGTGTTCCATCAATATTGTATTTATATAATTTTCTATCAAAAGAACTTAAAACTATATATTTCCCATTACTTAACTGAATTACTTTTGTTAGTTCGGAATCAAATGTTATGATACCATTAATTCCGAAAGAAGTATCTAAACTTCCATTACTATTTTGTCTAATCAATAAACTATTTTTAAATCCTGACGTTTGATTTTCTCCAATACTAACAATTTTACCATCTTGTTGAACAATTGATGAAATAATTTTATTGCTTCCTTGATTTAAACTAAATGTCAAGTCTGAAACAAATATACCATTAGATGTAAATTCTATTTTTTCAGAAGTAAAATTAGTGGCAGTATTTGTAGAACTTCCTCCACCTATGATTAGATTGCCATTTGGATTCATTAATAAAAAAGTTACTCTGTCAAAAGCATTCTTATCATTTGTAACAATTCCATTTGTTCCAAAAGAAGTATCTAATGTTCCATTAGAATTTAATTTTACAATTCCATAATTACTTAAAAGAGAACCACCAATAATTATTTTCCCATCAACTAATGATTTTATAATTTGTCTAGATGCACAATAATTTATAGCAATAGAATTATTAGTATTCGCAGTTGTTAAAAAAAATCCATCGCCATCAAATGTTGTATCTAGAGCTCCAATAGAATTGTATCTTAAAACAATTATTTTTGATGCGGATGATCCTCCAATTAAAATTTTATTATCTGATTGTAATGTTATGGATCTCCCATATTCTGATGATAAACTTGTATTTTGAAAAATTGTGAAACCATTAGCTCCAAATGTTGTATCTAATGTTCCATTACTATTTAATCTTGCTGTTGCAATATCATAGTTACCACTTGTATTTGAGCCATTTCTGGTTTGTCCAGTAATAATTATTTTACCATCAGCTTGAATTACAGAAGCATATGCTTCATCATTAATTGAAGAAATTGCTATTATTGCTTTTCCATCATTATCGAAACCAGTATCAAATGAACCGTTAGAATTTAAGCGAATTACCTCAAAATTATTATTTGTTTCATTATAATCTGTTCCAGTAACAACAATTTTCCCATCTGATTGTAAAACTATAGATTTACTATAAAAAACTGATGGATTGTTAGATAATGATACAAAGCCATTTACGCCAAAATTTGAGTCAAAACTTCCATCAGAATTAAACCTATAAATTGAATTCTGATTTCCCATTAAAATTTTTCCATCACTCTGTAACGCAACACAGTCTGAACCTTCACCAGATATAATTTTAAATCCATAATTATTAAAAGATAAATCTATTGTTCCATCGCTGTTATGTCTTGTTATAAAACTATAGTTATCATAATTACCTTTGCCAACATAAATTATTTTACCATCAGGTTGTAAAGTAGCAGCGCCAATAACATCTGAACTTCTAGAGGTTGAAAACTGATTATTAACAATGCCATTAAGCCCAAAACTTGTGTCTAAAACTTGGGCATAGTTAACAAAACAAAAAATTGTACAGATAAATAGTAAAGATTTTTTCATAGTTTTTTATTTAAAAGGGTAATATTTTTCTTAAGATGCAATAATATGAAAAAGGTTGCGTCAAATAGTAAAAATAAATATTTTTCTAAATTTTATTTCCATATTTTTGTATTCAAAACAATATAAAATGCAAGAAATTAATTGGCAAACCGCAAAAGAATTTGAAGACATAACATATAAAAAATATAATGGCGTAGCAAGAATAGCTTTTAATCGTCCAGATGTTCGCAATGCGTTTCGACCAAAAACTACATCAGAATTGTATCAAGCGTTTTATGATGCACAAGAAGACACTTCAATTGGTGTAATTTTACTTTCTGCAGAAGGTCCAAGTTCTAAAGATGGAGTGTATTCTTTTTGTTCTGGTGGCGATCAAAACGCAAGAGGAAATCAAGGTTATGTTGGCGATGATGGACAACATAGATTAAATATTTTAGAAGTGCAACGATTAATTCGTTTTATGCCTAAAGTGGTTATTGCCGTTGTTCCTGGTTGGGCAGTTGGTGGCGGACACAGTTTGCATGTAGTGTGCGATATGACTTTGGCAAGTAAAGAGCACGCCATTTTTAAACAAACTGATGCCGATGTTACAAGTTTTGATGGCGGTTATGGTTCAGCATATTTAGCAAAAATGGTTGGTCAGAAAAAAGCTAGAGAAATATTCTTTTTAGGAAGAAATTATTCAGCACAAGAAGCTTTTGAAATGGGAATGGTAAACGCTGTAATTCCACATGCAGAACTTGAAAATACGTCTTACGAATGGGCACAAGAAATTTTGGCAAAATCGCCAATGGCAATAAAAATGCTAAAATTTGCAATGAATTTAACCGATGATGGAATGGTTGGTCAACAAGTTTTTGCAGGCGAAGCAACACGATTAGCTTACATGACAGAAGAAGCCAAAGAAGGAAGAAATGCTTTTCTTGAAAAAAGAAAACCTAACTTTGAAAAGAAATGGTTACCTTAGTTTAGTGTTCAGTGTTCAGTGCTCAGTGTTTAGTGCTCAGTGTTCAGTGCTCAGTGTTCAGTAATCAGTGTTCAGTATTCAGTTTTTAGTACTTAGTTTACACACTTTTCACACATAGTTTGTCATTCCGTAGGAATCTCATAAATTAATTGTATTGCAAATTTTTACACGCATATAAATAAAAGATTTATTTTTTAAATGGAAAATTTTACCAACGAAATTATAGATACCAAGCAACTTCCAAAATTTGAAGAAGTGCAACTTACAGCGTTACATCCAAAATATTGGTATGAAATTATTATAAATACTACTGTCGTTTTTTTAGTTTTAGGAATAATTCTTGGCGTAGTTTGGTACAAATCGGATGAATTTGCAACTAGCGCAATCTATTTTATAATTGCTTATTTTGTGATTTTAATTTTTTCTTTTCTATTAAAAAGAATTGGTTTCAATAAAAAAGGATATGCATTTAGAAACCATGATGTAATTTACAGAAGCGGAATTATTGCAACAAACACAATGGTAATTCCATACAACAGAGTACAACACGTTGCTTTGCACGAAGGTTTTATTTCAAGATATTTTGGTTTGGCCAAAGTAGAAATTTTTACTGCTGGTGGAAGTTCTAGCGACATTGAAATTTCTGGAATTGAAAAAGAAGAAGCCGAAAATATTAAACAATTGTTGATGGGTAAAATTCAAAAACAATTGTAATGGAAGTAAATTTTAATAAACCACAACGCCAATCTTCAACTGGTATTTTGGTTATGTTTTTAGATACATTACAAAAATTTGGAAGAGCGTTTCTTCCCATTTTATTTATATGGTTTTTTAAATCTAAAGACACTACAATAATCTATATCTTGCTTATAATTACTGTTACAATTTTAGTTATTGCAATTGTAGCTTACCTTCAATATTTAAATTTCACCTTTTATATAGATGATGAAAATGATGAATTTATTGTTAATGACGGAATAATAAATAAAACCAAAACTGCAATTCAAATCAATAAAATTCAGCAAGTTAACATTAATCAAAATTTAATTCAAAGAATAATTAACGTTTATGGTTTAAGTGTTGATACTGCCGGAAGCGATACTAAAGAAGGCAAAATAAAAGCCATTTCTCATGCAATGGCATTGGCTTTAAAATCTAAATTACTAGAAAATGAAGTTGTATCTATAAACAGTTCATCTGAAGAAATAGTTTTAGATAATAATCAAAATTTGCAATCAGAATCAAAACCATTTTTAAAAATAAATCTATCAAGTCTAATCAAAATCGGAATAACATCTAATTATGTAAAAAGCATAGGTTTAATTCTGACTTTTTTCTTTACAATTCTCGAAAACCTTCGTCAAATAGGTAAAGAAGATTTAATAGATCAAGATAAAATTGAAAAAACAATTACTAATTATCCAGTATTTTATGGAATATTAGTTTTTGTTTTGGTAATGTTCACCATAATTTTTATAATCAATATTGCAAGAACTGTATTAAAATTTTTCAATTATACTATTGCTAAACAAAAAGGTTCTTTGTTGTTATCTTACGGATTAATAAATACCGAAAGCACAATTCTTAAACCAGAAAAAGTTCAAATAGTTAAAGTTTCTAGAAATTATTTTCAAAAAAAATTAAACGTTTTAGAAATTAAAATCAAGCAAGCAACTAGCGATGATAAAAAAAATAAAAAATCTCAAATTGAAATTCCAGGTTGTAATAATCTAGAAAAAGACGAAATTCTAAAATTAATTTTTAATCAACTACCAGAAAAAGGAGTAATGATGCAACCCAATTTTCGTAAATTAGTTTTTTCTATTTTCTTAACAATTGTACTACCTTTGTCTGGATTTTTTATATTTGGAAAGTATTTAAAACCAGAAGTTTTACAATACTCGCATTTTGCAATAGCATACACTGTTTTTTTCTTGCTAATTTTGTTTTTTGCATTTAAAAACTACAGAATATTTATAAATGAAAATCATATAATAAAACAAAGTGGCGCTTGGGATATTGATAATGAAATTATAGAAATTAAAAAAATACAAGCCATAACAACATCACAATTATTTTGGCATAAAGGACTAAATATAGGTTCAATTATTTTGCACACAGCAGGAGGAAATATTGCCTTTCAATTGGGAAATTTTAATCAGTTAAAACAATATTCTAATCTTTGGTTGTACGAAATAGAAACCTCAGATAGCAATTGGATGTAAATTATTAAAATAAATAATATAAAAAACCTTTGAGACTTCGAGTCTTCGTGGCAAAATAAAAAATTATGAAACACTGGATACAAGCTGCAAGATTAAGAACATTACCATTATCAGTATCAGGAATTTTAGTTGGTAGTTTTTATGCTATTTCTCAAGCTTATTTTAATTGGAAAATTGTAATTTTTGCGCTCACAACAACGCTTGGCTTTCAAATACTTTCCAACTTTGCCAACGATTATGGTGACGGAATAAAAGGTACAGATAACGACGATAGAGTAGGACCAAAACGTGCCATTCAAAGCGGATTAATTTCACCACAAGCTATGAAAAGAGCCATTGTTATTACCTCAATTCTCACATTAATTTCGGCACTTTTACTAATATATTGTTCTTTTAAAGGCGATTATTTAATTTACTCAATACTATTTTTAATACTTGGAATTCTGGCAATAGCATCGGCAATTCGTTATACAGTTGGTTCTGGAGCTTATGGTTATCGTGGTTATGGCGATATTTTTGTATTTATATTCTTTGGTTTGGTAAGTACATTCGGAATTTATTTTATGTTTTCTAAACAAATAGATTGGTTACTACTTTTACCAGCAACAGCTATTGGTTTTTTAAGTGTTGGCGTTTTAAATCTTAACAATATGCGAGACGAATTATCCGATAGAAAAGCTGGAAAAAACACATTAGTAGTTAAAAATGGCGGAATTTGGGCCAAAAAATATCATTATTTCCTAGTAATTTCTGCAATGATTTTAATTTTATTGTTTGCCTACATTAATGATATGAAAGATGAAATTTTCAACTTTGATCAATACATTTTCATAGCAGGATATTTTCCATTAACAAGCCATTTAATTACAGTTTACAGAAACAAAGAACCAAGAGCATTAGATCCAGAATTAAAAAAACTAGCCATAAGTACATTTTTAGTATCAATATTATTATCATTAGCATTAATTTTTTTAATATCAGATACAATCGTTTATGTGTTAGAACAATATTTTAATTAATTATGAAAATTACATTTTACGGTCACGCATCACTCGGAATAGAAGTTGCAGGAAAAAACATTATTGTAGATCCATTTATTTCTGCCAATGCCAAAGCAAGTCACATAGATTTAGCCAGTTTAAAAGCCGATTATATTTTGTTAACCCACGCACATCAAGATCATACGCTTGATGTTGAGTTTATAATGGCACAAAATCCAAACGCAATAATTGTTTGCAATGCCGAAATGGCAACCTATTATTTAGCCAAAGAATTCAATTGTCATATGATGAATCATGGCGGAAGTTGGCAATTCGATTTTGGAAAAGTAAAATACGTAAACGCTATACATTCAAGCTCATTTGCCGACGGAACTTATGGCGGAAATCCTGGCGGTTTTGTAATAGAAGGCGAACATAAAAATATTTATATCGCTGGCGACACAGCACTCACAATGGATATGAAACTCATACCAATGCGAACGAAACTCGACTTAGCAATTCTTCCAATCGGAGATAATTTTACAATGGATGTAGACGATGCAATTCTAGCTTCAGACTTCGTAGATTGCGACAAAGTACTTGGTTATCATTATGATACCTTTGGTTACATAGAAATAAATCACAACCAAGCCATAAAGAAATTTTTCGATGCAGGCAAAGATTTAATGTTACTAGAAATTGGTCAAAGTATAGATATTTAGATTTAAAAATATATAAAGCATCAATTTTAGATGCTTTTTTTGTACCCACTATTTTCGCATTTCTACAATGGCAATTCCTGCTATACATTCCAATTTTTAGTATTTTTTTGAGAAAAATACTAAAAGATTTCCATTTCTATCAGGAGTAAAGACTTAGGTTTTCGCTTAAAATTCGTATATTTATAAAAAATCTCCCAAAAAATATCAAAAATACTATGCGCGCATAATAAATTTTGATTATCTTTGAACTTCCAACTAAATCGTTTTAGTAAAACGCATTTAAAAATATGAAAGAAAAAACAATAGATTATATACTTCGTGCAACTTGGCAAGCCGTTTCTAGAATGTACAACGAAGAAGCATCCAAGTTTGAAGGATCAATGGCAATAGGTTTTGCACTTTTAAGTATAGATAAAGAACAAGGAACACCATCAACAGAAATTAGTTCTCGAATGGGAATGGAAGCCACATCCTTAACAAGAACATTAAAAACATTAGAAGAAAAAGGATTAATAATTAGGAAAAAAAATCCAAAAGATGGTCGTGGCGTTTTAATATACCTGACCGATTTTGGAAAACAAATGAGAGCACAATCTAAAGAAACTGTGTTGAAATTTAATGAAACCATTCGTAAAAATATAACAGAAGAAAAATTGAAAAATTTTATAGTAGTTTCAGATACTATTAATGAATTGATTGCTGAGAAAAAAATATTTTAGAATTGTATAATGTATATTGTAAAATTGTATTTACTGATTTTGCTATAATATATTATAAACTGAAATACATTATATATAATTACAACAATACATTATACAGAATTACAACATTACATTATACAGAATTACAACAATACATTATACAGAATTACAACAGTACATTATACAGAATTACAACAATACACTGTACAGAATTACAACAATACATTATACAGAATTACAACAGTACATTATACAGAATTACAATAATACATAATACAATAAAAAATGAATTATTTTAAAGAATTAAAGGTTTGGCAAAAAGCTATTGAACTAGTTACAAATACCTATTTAAAAACCCAAAGTTTCCCAAAAGAGGAGATTTATGGATTAACTTCTCAAATAAGAAGATGTGCTGTCTCAATTCCTTCAAATATTGCAGAAGGTTGTGGAAGAAATACAGATAAAGATTTTAATAACTTTTTAGGAATTTCATTAGGTTCTGCATTTGAGTTTGAAACACAATTAATTATATGTAAAAACTTAAGTTTTATAAATCAAGATGATTTTAATTTTCTTGAAGCAGAAATACAACATATTCAAAACATGATTATCAAACTAAAAAATTCATTAGAGAATAAAATTACAAATTAACATTGTAGAATGTAAAAAAGTATATCATATACTTTAAAAAATGCTTAAATAAGAAATTACATATAAAAATATAATTTAAACATTATACAACAATACAAAATACATTATACAACAATACAAAATACATTATACAACAATACAAAATACATTATACAACAATACAAAATACATTA
>NZ_JAYUPK010000036.1:0-64458 GCF_043760115.1 Flavobacterium sp. | reverse complement strand
TAATAAGTTATTAGTTATTCCCATTCTGTAAAGTCTTGTTCTCACTGATGTACTTCCAGTAGCTAGAATCCAAGATTCTGGATATTTTAGGGTAAAAGCATAAACTGTAGAAGCCACAGTTGAAAGCACTTTTAAACTATCACCATTATTAGTTATTGATAAATCACTAAATGTTTTAGTATTTTCATCGTAATCACCAAATCCTAAATTGTAAACATTTTCAGTTCCTGTTTTTGTATATTCTACAATTTTTTTAATCTTACCTTTAGGTCCTTCACTAAAAAATTCATAATAATTAAATAATACTTCTGAACGATAACTGTATTTTGGATAATTCATAGTTGATTATTATACAAATTTAAGAAATAATTCGTTACTTTAAATTTATTTCACAATTCTTACCTCCTAAATTTATTCCTCACAATAATATCTTTCAATTTAGCTTTTAAATCTTCTCCAGAATCATAAACCATTTGCTCATTGCTTGGAAAAGGCACTGCTCTTCTATCAAAATTTGGATAATACGTTTCTTCGCAAGCACGTTTGTCGCCAGTAAATTTAGAATAAACAGATTCAAAAACAAATTCGCTTGCTAACGGAAAAGTTTCTACTAATTGATTGTTTTTAAAGTCGATGTAATCAACTTTGGCAACAACATTAGCCGATTTAAATTGTCTGTATTCATAAATATCAGCTTTAATTATTTTAAAATTATCAACTTTTATCGGTTTTCCCAAACTGTCTTTTACAATATTTCCGTTAGAATCTAGAAGGTTTTTTACACCATCTTTTATTTGTTTTTCTTTGTAAAATTCTTTCTCTTTTACTTGTTCTGGCGAAATATTTATTTGACGAAAGTTTACAATTAATCCATAATCATAATCAATTCCTTTAACTTTATTGCTGTGGTAAACTGTCCATTTATCGTTCAATCCAAAGGTGCTAAAATCTAATAAATCATTTTGTAAACGAACAGGAATTACCATATTGGTTTCGTTTTTTGTAAACACGTTTACAAAATCAGTTCCTTTAATTCTGGCAGTTTCTGTAAGTGCAATAACGTCTTTAAAATTCGGACTTAATTCATTCAAATACACCAAATCATCATACGCACGACGAAAACTCATTTTATCTTTAGTGGTTAAAAGTGCTTTAGAATTATCATATAAATATTTTGCTAAAGCATTTTTACTACTCACAATTTGATCTGAATAATCTTCAAATGCAAACGATGCAGTTCTATTTTGCTTCAATACTTTTAAAGGTAATAATGGTTTAATTTGCTCTTGACGATTGTTTAATTGAACGTAAGTTTCATAAATTTTTTCAGTATTTCTTGGGTTGGCATCTTTAAACCAAACCGAAATATTTTGTAAATCACGTTCTTTAGCTTTGGCAAATGCTTCTTCAAGTAGGTAAACATAATCTTGTTTTCCTTTGGCATCTTTTCTATTCTTTAAACTTTCAACTGCATTATTAATTGCAATATCATAATCTCCAGAAGCTAATGATTCTCTTGTTTGACGAACTCCGCAAGAGTTTAGTACTAAAAATACAATTGTTAGTAATGTAAAGTTTTTCATGATTGTGGTTTTAGAGTTTGTATTTAGCATAATCCAAATACTGAGCCAAATGTAAAAATAAATAAGGCGTAATTTAAATAAAAATTACGCCTTACAATTATACATTAATAATTAAATACAATTAAGTATCATTTTTTTAATAATTATTTATTTTTATATTCTTCAGGAGAATATTTTTGAGCATCTGATATTGATTTCATTCTTGGATAAAGAAATGCCAATAAAACTACTAAAACTAAAGTTGCTATAATTAAGATATTCTTTTTTTTCATATAATCAGTATTTACAGATTTGTGCTTGATTGCAATCATAATATTCTTCATTATATTGTTGAGAATCACCTTCACTTAAATGGCCATAATTTGCCAAAATGTGAACATAAGCATTTGCTCCTTACTAAAATGAACAATTCCTCCAATATGTAGTTCCATTTAAATTAAGTTTGCAAGAACTAACATTTTGACCTTCCACTAAAATCTTTAAAACACTATCATCTAGCTTTAGTTTTGTCAATGAATGGTTTTCTAATTTCTATAACTTGTTGATTTGTAGCTCTTGAAATTAATTCATAAAGATGTTTATTTTCTTTAATCATTTTATCTGATATTGCTGTCATATTATCTATATATTCTTCTGCTTCATTCATCAACTTAAATTGTGTTTTTTTTATATTTAATTTAAGCCAATTTAAAAAAACATCTTTATCCCAAAAATTTGGAGGTGCTAATAAGAGTGTATTATTCATTTTTTCAGCAAATGATTTCGTCATTTTTTCGTGAAGAAAATAAGTGTCAGTTTCCATCATTTTCTTATACTCATCACAAGCTAAATTAAATTCAACTGTTGACAACTCCAATTTTGTTAAATTAGTTTGTTTACATTCCGTCTTTTGACTGTATAAACATGTGCAAAATAGTAAAGTAAAATAAATAATTATTAATTTCATAATCATAAGATTTAAAAAGTAGATAATTAAATTTTTTTACATGATTGTTAGAAGCCCAAATATTTATTTGCACTTCTAACAATTTAAAAATAATTAAATACAATTAAATATCATTTTTTTTAATAATTATTTATTTTTATATTCTTGAGGAGAATATTTTTGAGCATCTGATATTGATTTCATTCTTGGATAAAGAAATACCAATAAAACTAATACTAAAGTTGCTATAATTAAGATTTTCTTTTTTTTCATATTAACAGTATTTACAGATTTGTGCTTGATTGCAATCATAATATTCTTCAATATATTGTTGAGAATCACCTCCACTTACATGTCCACAGTTTGCCAAAATGTGAACATAAGCAGCTGCTCCTTCCCAGAATGAACAATTTCCCCAATATGTAGTTCCATTTAAATTACGTGTGCAAGAACTACCATCTTGACTTCCCACCAGAATCTTTAAAACATTGGGATCTGTAGGGCTATTTTGTTCTCCATCTCCTAATTCTTCAAAATATAATAATGTATTTGCTTTACCATATATTTCATATAACCGATTTAAATGTAATTTGCCTTCTGTGATAGTCAAAGAAACTCCATCAACATTTTTTTCTTGAACATATGATAAGAATTTATAATAGTTTTCTCTTAAAACAATCACATTTATATCATTTTTGAAGTCTTCTAAAATGTTCTCATTTGTTCTATTTGAGTTTTGAGATGTAGATTCTATTTGATCAGATTTTATAGAAGAAAGTTGAGTTTCTTCATGTAATATTGAATTAGAATTTTCTTTCTCAATATTATTATCCTCAGAGTTACATGCCAAACCTATTATTGCTAAAAAAGTGAACGTAAAAATTATTTTAAATCTTTTCATATTATTAAATATTTAGTATTGTAAATTTTTTTTTGAAAATTTCAAAGGTTGTTTTGAAAATTTTGATTCTTTACCGAGTAATTTAAACTTGCAACCTAAAAATTACTCGGACAAATCGGAAAGATTTTTTTCATATTTTAAAAAGTTAAGTTGGACTAATTGCCTTACTTTTTAAAATATACCTTCAATCACCTTATACTAAATATAAATAAGGTGTGAAACTGTACACTATAATGTTTTAGGGGTATCTCGAAACACCTTGCGGACAAAATAGGACAGCCCACACCAATTGATGTGAGCTTTACCCATCTGACTCTGTCCGCATAATTTTCGAGATTTTCTAAAACAGAGTTTTTTAAAGTAAAAGCTATATTAAAATTTCATTAATTCTTAATCATATAATTATTAAATGTTTAAACGAATTTAGTAATGTTTTTCGTAAAAAAAAATTTTTTAAGTATTTTTTTTGTTAATTATTTTATTTTCTAACAAATGGTGGCAATAATTTACTAGAAACTTCACCAAAACCTATTCGCACCAAACTATTTTGACAATATCCTTTCATAATAACAGTATCATTATCGTTTACAAATTTACGTTCGCTTCCATCATTTAATTTTATCGGATTTTTTCCACCCCAAGTTAACTCTAACATAGATCCGAAACTATCTTGGGTTGGTCCAGAAATAGTTCCACTTCCCATCATATCACCACTATTTACTCTACAACCATTACTGGTATGATGCGTCAATTGTTGGCACATAGACCAATACATATATTTAAAATTAGATTTAGAAATTAAATTTGCATCAGCATTTTCTGGTTGCAAATACACTTCTAGATTAATGTCATAAGTATGTTTTCCTTTTTGTTGTAAGTAGGGTAAAGGTGTAGGAATTTGGCTTGGACCTTTTGCTCTAAAAGGTTCTAACGCATCCATTGTAATTATCCAAGGAGAAATTGACGAAGCAAAATTCTTGGCTAAAAATGGTCCAAGTGGCACATATTCCCATTTTTGAATGTCTCTTGCGCTCCAATCGTTAAGTAAAACCATTCCAAAAATATAATCTTCGGCTTCATTTATAGGCACATTTTCTCCCATAACATTTACATCTGTAGTAATAAATGCTGTTTCCAATTCAAAATCTACCAATCGTGAAGGTCCAAAAACCGGAGTAGTTTCGCCATTTGGCAACGTTTGTCCCATTGGTCTGTGAACTGGAATTCCAGACGGAACTATAGTAGAACTTCGTCCGTGATAACCTACAGGAATGTGAAGCCAGTTGGGTAAAAGTGCATTTTCTGGATCACGAAACATTTTTCCAACATTGGTTGCGTGCTCTTTACTGGAATAAAAATCGGTGTAATCGCCAATTAATACTGGAAGTTGCATTTCTACATCTTCCATTTTAAAAATGATTATTTCTCTATGTTCTGCGTTATCTCGAAGTTGCGGATTTTCTGCATCAAAAATATCTCCCAACCTGTTTCTAACCAATCTCCAAGTTTTTTTTCCGTCAGATATAAAATCGTTTAATGTGTCTTGCATAAACATATCATCAGTAAGTTCAATGCCTTCAAAGTAATTTAATTGTTGTAAAGCACCCATATCTATAGCAAAATCACCAATTCGAGTTCCAATTGTGATTACATCTTCTTTAGTGATAAAAACTCCAAAAGGAATATTTTGAATGGGAAAATCGCTTGATTCAGTTACATTTAACCAAGATTTTCTTTCTGGATTGTTGGCAATATTTGGCATAATAAGTTGTTAGTTTGTTGTTGAAAAAAATGTAATCAAATATATCATTTTGAATTTATTTCACAAACATATTTCGTAAATTTGGAAAGTTTTTAACGAAAATCTAATAAAATGCTACGCGACGAACAAATTTTTGACCTAATTCTAGACGAACAAGAAAGACAAATAAATGGAATTGAGCTAATTGCCTCAGAAAATTTTGTTAGCGACCAAGTTATGGAAGCTGCAGGTTCTTGTTTAACCAATAAATATGCCGAAGGATATCCTGGAAAACGTTATTATGGTGGCTGTGAAGTTGTAGATGTTGTAGAACAAATTGCAATTGATAGAGCCAAAGCACTTTTTGGAGCCGAATATGCTAACGTGCAACCACATTCTGGTTCGCAAGCTAATACTGCGGTTTATCACGCTTGTTTAAAAGTTGGCGATAAAATTTTAGGATTTGATTTGTCTCATGGTGGACATTTAACGCACGGTTCGCCTGTAAATTTTTCTGGAAGATTATACAATCCTGTTTTTTACGGAGTTGAAAAAGAAACTGGTAGATTTGATTATGATAAAATTCAGGAAATTGCAACTAGAGAACAACCAAAAATGATTATCGCTGGTGCATCTGCGTACTGTCGCGATATGGATTTTGAACGTTTTAGAAAAATTGCCGATTCAGTAAATGCTATTTTATTGGCAGATATTTCGCATCCGTCAGGATTAATTGCCAAAGGATTGATGAATGATCCAATTCCGCATTGTCATATTGTTACAACGACTACACACAAAACATTGCGTGGTCCACGTGGTGGATTGATAATGATGGGAAAAGATTTTGAAAATCCGTTTGGATTAACAACCCCAAAAGGCGAAATTAGAATGATGTCTTCACTTTTAGATTTGGCTGTTTTTCCAGGAAATCAAGGTGGACCATTAATGCATATTATTGCTGCAAAAGCAGTTGCGTTTGGAGAATGTTTAACCGATGAATTTTTTAGATATTCTATGCAAGTACAGAAAAATGCTAAAGCAATGGCAGCAGCTTTTATGAAACGAGGTTACGATTTAATTTCTGGAGGAACAGACAATCACATGATGTTGATAGATTTAAGAAATAAAAATATTACTGGTAAAGAAGCAGAAAACGCTTTGGTAAAAGCAGAAATTACTGTAAATAAAAATATGGTTCCATTTGATGATAAATCGCCATTTGTAACTTCTGGAATTCGTATTGGAACACCAGCAATTACTACTCGTGGATTATTAGAAGAAGACATGGAAACTATAGTAGAATTTATTGATAGAGTTTTAATGAATCATACCAATGAAGCTGTTATTGAGCAAGTTGCAGAAGAAGTTAACGAAATGATGGGCGAAAGAGCAATGTTTGTTTTCTAGATTTTAAATTGATTTTGAAATAGAGAAAGTTGATAGATTTTAAAAATTTATCAACTTTTTTAGTATAATTTATTTCTTATTAGAAATTTATTATTTGGAATTTGAAATTTCTTATTTGGGATTTGAAATTTGGGATTTCATTTTTGGAATTTGAAATTTCTTATTTGGAATTTGGAATTTCTTATTTGGGATTTGGAATTTCATTTTTGGAATTTGAAATTTAATCTTTTACTCAATTGTCATTTCTTTCAACTGTTCACGATAAGTTTCAAGAATGTCAACTTTAGAAAGTAATCCAAAGAATTTTCCGTTTTTTAAAACTGGTAGAATGGTTTCATTTGTGTTTTCAAATTTCTCCATTATGGTTTCCATTCCGTCATCGTGAAGAATTAATTCTTTAGGTTGCGATAAAACTTCTTTTATCATTGTGAATTTTATTCTAAACGGATTAAAAATTATTGGACGAATAATTTCAAAATCTACAACGCCAACAAGTTTACTTTTTTCATCCAAAACAGGAACCAAATGCTGATTGGAAGTTGATAAATGTTCGACCAAATTTTCTAACGATTTTTCTAAAGAAATTGTTTTAACATCGGTTGCAACCAAATTAAGAAAATCGATACTTTGCAAGATGTTTTTGTCTTTATCACTTGTAAAAACATCACCTTTATCGGCAAGTGCTTTTACATCCATTGAATGTTTTTCAAATTGTTTAGAAACTGCATAACTTATTGAAGATACAATCATTAACGGAACCATTAAATTATAACCGCCAGTAATTTCGCCAATTAAGAAAATAGCAGTTAATGGTGCGTGAAACAATCCGCTAAGAATTCCAGCCATGCCAACAATTGCAAAATTGGTTATTGGTAAATTATTTGTAATACCAATTAAATTCATTGATTTTGCTACAAAAAAACCAAGATACGAACCAACAAACAACGAAGGAGCAAAGTTGCCTCCATTTCCACCAGAACCTAATGTTAATCCTGTTGCAAACGATTTTAATAAGACAATTAGTCCAACAAAAACTAATAAAAACCAAGGATTATTTTTCTTGCTTGCCAAAAAAGTATTTTCTAATAAAACTTCTGGATGCGAAGTTGACAACGCTTTAATACTTTCATAACCTTCTCCAAAAAGTGCTGGAAAAATCACTATTAAAATGGCTAAAATACTTGCTCCAAACAAAGCTTTTTTATAAACACTTCCTTTAAATTTACTGAAATAATGTTCTACTTTTCTAAAATTTCTGGCATGATATACTGAAACCAAACCTGCTAAAATTCCGAGTAAAATATAATATGGAGTGTTGTGATAATTAAATGTTTGAACATTATTAAAACTTAAAAGTACTTCTTGACTCAACAACACTTTAGAAACTAAAGCGCCAGTTGCAGCCGAAATAATTATTGGAATAAAAGCAGAAATACCTACATCTGTCAAAATTACTTCTACAGCAAATAAAACTCCAGCAATTGGTGCGTTAAATGCAGCTCCAATTCCGGCAGCAACGCCACAAGCAAGAAGCAAAATTCTGTCTTTTTGTGATAATTTATATTTTTGTGCAAAGTTAGAACCAAATGCTGCGCCAGTAATTACAATTGGACTTTCTAAACCTGCAGAACCACCAAGACCTACTGTTAATGAACTAGTTATGATTTGTGCATACATTTGTTTTTTGGGAATAATTCCACCTTTTTTTGCAACAGCATACAATATTTTCGAACTTCCTTTTTCTAATTCGCCATTTAAAACTCTTTTTACAACAAGAACAGTTAGCAAAATTCCAATAATAGGAAGTATAAAATTAAAAAAAGGAAACTTTAAAAATCCATTAATATAATTGGCAAAAACAAAAACGTTGTGCGCAAAACTTTTTAAGATAATTACCGCAAAAGCACAAGAAATTCCTACCAATACGCACGATAAATAAATAAAATTTCGTTCAGATAAAAGTTGCTTGCATAGAAAAATAATCGCTTCTAAACGACGTGCTACTTTTCTAAATAATAATCTAAATAGTGCTGAGAATTTGTTTGGCATTATAAAATTTTGGAAATGCAAAAATAGTTATTTTAAATCTTAAAGTTGCGATAATTTTTCTTTAGAATGCAGTATCAATTCTTCAAAAAACAATGTAAATTCTTCTTCAATTTCTCTATAAAATAATTTCACTTCAACAATTGCTTCTTGCATATTGGCTCTATGTTTGGTTCTATAATCCATTTGAAATAAAATCATTTCCAAACCTTCTAAACTTGCATAACTTACCAACCAATTTCTTCCTATCATATATGGTAGCATTTTTTGAGTTTTTACTGTTAGTATTTCAAAATTATCTTGTAATAATTTATAGAAATTTGCGGCATAATCTTCTAGTTTTTCGTCAGAATAAGTATTCCAATTTTTAGCTAAAAAATGATCATAAACAATGTCCATAATTACACCAGAATAGTGTCCGTATTTTTCGTGAAGACGATGCTTACTTTGTCTGTAAATAGAGTTTGCATCTGTAAAAGTGTCAATATATCGATGCAAAAGAATTCCTTTTTTTACTTCTTCTGGAAAATTTAAATAATCGTTACCACGAATTCCGTCTGCCATAAAATTTCCAATTTTTAGCAAGTCGTTATTTCCAGAAAGATAAATGTGTGCTAGGAAGTTCAATTTTTTTGTTGTGGGTTTTGAGTTGTGAGTTTGAACTCGAATAAATTTTCATTATAATTGTAAATGTAGAAAAAAAAATTTGCTTTACTTAATAATTAATTTTGTAAAATATATATTTGTAACTTCATGGTAAATGTTAAATTTATTATCAGTAAAAACTCAAAACTCAAAACTCAAAACTCAAAACTCAAATCTCACAACTCACAACTCACAACTTAAAACTCACAACTCACAACTAAAATATGACACTCATAAAATCTATATCAGGAATTCGAGGAACAATTGGCGGAAAAGTCGGCGATAATTTAACGCCAGTTGATGCTGTAAAATTCGCTTCGGCTTACGGAACTTTCCTAAAACAAGGAAAAGTGAAGAGTGAAGATGGAAGAAAATTGAAAGTTGTAATTGGAAGAGATGCAAGAATTTCTGGACCAATGATTCATAATTTAGTGATGAATACCTTACTTGGATTGGGAATTGATGTGATAGATTTAGGTTTGTCAACAACGCCAACGGTAGAAATTGCTGTACCAATGGAAAATGCTGATGGTGGAATTATCTTAACAGCATCGCACAATCCGAAACAATGGAATGCCTTGAAATTATTAAATTCTAAGGGAGAATTTTTGAGTGGAAAAGAAGGCGAATTGATTCTAGAAATTGCAGAAAGTGAAGCATTTGATTTTGCAGATGTTGATTCTCTTGGTGAAATAACTGTGAATGATGCTTATATGGATATTCATATTGATGAAGTTTTAAATCTTCCTTTGGTTGATGCAGAAGCTGTTGCCAAACGAAAATTTAAAGTTGTTGTTGATGGTGTAAATTCGTCTGGCGGAATTATTATTCCGAAATTGTTGGAGCAAATGGGAGTTGAATGTGTAAAATTATATTGCGAACCAAATGGTCATTTTCCTCATAATCCAGAACCTTTAAAAGAATATTTGGGCGATATTTGTAAATTAGTTTTAGAAGAAAAAGCCGATTTTGGAATTGTTGTTGATCCAGATGTTGATAGATTGGCGTTTATTTCTAACGATGGCGAAATGTTTGGCGAAGAATATACTTTGGTTGCTTGCGCAGATTATGTTTTGAGTAAAACTCCAGGAAACACAGTTTCTAATATGAGTTCTTCTCGTGCTTTACGTGATATTACAAACAAACACAATGGAAATTACGAGGCAAGTGCTGTTGGCGAAGTGAATGTTGTTGAGTTGATGAAAGCTACAAATGCTATAATTGGTGGCGAAGGAAATGGCGGAATTATTTATCCAGAATCTCATTACGGAAGAGATAGTTTGGTTGGCGTTGCCTTGTTTTTAACACATTTGGCCAATTTAGATGTAACTGTAGCTGAACTTAGAGCAAGTTATCCTCAATATTATATGAGTAAAAATAAAATTGAATTGACACCACAATTAGATGTTGATGCAATTTTGGTTGCAATGACAGAAAAGTACAAAGAGGAAAATATTACTACAATTGATGGAGTAAAAATTGATTTTTCAGAAAATTGGGTACATTTAAGAAAATCTAATACAGAACCAATTATTAGAATTTATACTGAAGCCGCAACGCAAGAATTGGCTGATGATTTGGCGGAACGAATTATTGGTGAGATTAAGGTTATTGCTGGGATTTAATCTGAATTTAATCTGAATTTATTTCAGATTCTTTTCATATATACCGCAAAATTTTTCACCACGGATTAAACGGATCAAAACAGATTAAAACGGATTTAAATTTGTAAATAATTTTAAATCCGTGGAATCCGTGAAAATCTGTGGTAAAATTAAATCCAAAAAAATAAAATAATCTGAAATAAACTCAGATTAAATCAAATAAAATTCTATGAAGTTAAAATTACAAAAACAATTACTAATCCTTTCAGTTTCATTAATATTAGTAAACTGCTCTTCGGTAGAAAAATACAATTACAAATTATCACAAACAATTACTGTTGCAAAACTTCAAAAAGACATTAATTATACCCAACATAAATTAGAAAAATTGTATCCAAATTTATACGGTTACATTACTAAAGAAAAACTCAATTTTAAATTTGATAGTATTCGTAAAGTGGTTACAAAACCTATGACAAGTAAAGATTTTTACTTTGTTATAAGTCCAGTTGTAGCTTCTGTTCGTCAAGGTCACATGAGTATGACGCAAGTTTCTAAACGAATTCCTAAAAAAGAAGCCAAACGATTAAAAAAAGCTGGCGATGGACCATTATCGCAATTTGTTTATGAATATCAAAACGATAAATTGTATGTTATAAAAAATAAACCAAAAAAAGTAAAGATAAAATTAGGAACAGAAGTAGTATCTGTAAACGGAATTGTGCCAAGTGCTGTTTTTAAAAAATATAGGAATTCAGTTACTTCTGATGGATTTAATCAAACATTGTTTAGAAAGTATTTAGTAAAAAGATATGTAGGTTATATGACTAACGAAATTGGAATAAATGATAGTTTAACATTTGTTTTAAAACTAAAAGATTCTGTTTTTACTAAAGTGATTTCTAGAAATAAAATTGTAAAAAAAGCAGTTGTTAAAGATGATATAAAAGTAAAAAAAGATAAAGATTCGATAACTAAAATTGCAAAAAATCCGTTAGAAAAAGCAAAGTTAAAATTAGAAAAAAAGAATAAAAATCTTTATGGATACGACTATACTACTAAAGAATATGTAAAAAGTTTTAAAGTTGTTTCAAGTGATACTACTGTTGGAATAGTAAGAATTAAAAATTTCTCTGATGGAAGATTTAAAGAAGCTTATGCAACAATTTTTGATAGTATAAAGTTAAAAAATATTCAAACTCTAGTAATTGATATTCGTGGAAATCCAGGTGGAAGAGTTAATGATGTTGTAAATTTATATTCCTATTTAACAGATAAAGAATACACGTTATTGAAACCAGCAGAAGTTACTTCTAAAACCAGTTTGTGGAAGCTAGGAATGTTTGCCAAATTACCAAAATTGGCATACCCAATTGGAGCTGTTTTTTATCCAATATATATGGGATTTTCTTATTTTAGAACTACAAAAAATGAAGATGGAAGTTATCAATATAAATTAGTTGGTTCAAAACCAAAACCAAATAATCAAAACTATTTTAAAGGAAAAATATATGTAATTATTGATGGTGGATGTTTTTCGGCAGCTTGTATTTTAGCATCATCATTAAAATCTAATCCAAACGTAGTTTTTATTGGCGAAGAAACTGGAGGAAATTTTAATGGAACTGTTGCAGGAATAATGCCAGTTGTGAAATTACCAAATTCTAAAATTGCTTTACGATTGGGCTTAATGAATATTCAAACCATAAATCAAACTGAAACTATTGGAAGAGGAATTTTTCCAGATAAAGAAATTGTGCCAACTGTAGATGATAAAATCTCAAATAAAGATCCAGAATTAGAATGGATTTTGAGTGAAGTAAAAAAACAAAAACCTTGATAAGATTGACTCATCAAGGTTTTACATAAACAAACTAACTTAACAAATTTATTTTTTTAAGGACAACATTGTGTAAATTTAAAATTATCATACCACCATTGTTCAGCAGGATTTGATCCACTATCAATTGGGAAAGATATTCCATCAATGTTTACAATTAATGCATTAAATGCTGCAATATCCGCTGGAGTTGGAGTAGACGAACCACCAATTAAAACCCAATCGCCATAAGCATTGGATGGCAAAGTGCTTCCAGATGCAAGTGATAATGGTACAATTATATTTTTAGTTGTTGCTCCACTTACAATTAAATGAGGTGCTTTCAATACAAAAGCTGCTCTACTTGTAAAAGTTAATGTTGAAAAATTTCCTTTATATATTGATATACTATTTGTTGTACTTGGAGCATTTGAAGTTCCAGCATCATATTCTACATCATAAGTAAATTCGCAACCAGCTTGGGTTAAATCTTTAGGAAAATCAATTGTATTGTATGCATTTGAACCACCTGAACCATCTCTAAAATATAATTTTTTAGAACCCGATTTTACTACCACTTGCATAAAAGTTAGAAATTGTTGTTGCCAATTTCCAGCAGTTCCAATAGTATAATCTTCAAAATCTGTGAGCAATGTGCTTGATGGTACGCAAGGTATTGTTTGATCAGCATCATATCCGCAAGTTTCATCGTCTGCACAAGAAATGCTTACTAAAAGTAAACATATACTAATATTTTTTATGTATTTTTTCATTTTTATTGTTTTAAATTTAATTTTATAAAAGAGTTAGATTTTTTAATTTCTAACTCTTTTAACTAACTAACAAAATTTATTTTTAATTGTTACACGGACAAGAAGAATCAAAAACATCTACATCGCCAATGCCACCTTTGTAATTTGTACTATTATTTCTATCTATAAATAAATCGGTACTTCCATAGGTTGTTGGACTGTTTCCATTGCTACTAATACCTTGAACACCATAAGTTAAATAACTTGTATTAAAAGGATTTGCATAATTTTGAGAAACCCAAACTATATCGTCTGTAGTAAAACTTCCACCAGATTCTCTTGCTCCATAATCAACTCCACCAGCCGAACTTTTTCCTACATTAAAATTATCGCCAGCATAAAACGGTACAGTAACTGTCCAAGTGGTTCCAATTTTTTCATATTCAAATACTGATGCGTTATGATCTGCACCTCGTTCTGCCAACATCATTTTGCCAGTGCAAGAAAATTCTATATCAGTAATTTTATTTTGATTGCCAATTTTTTGAATTACATTTTTAGAACTTGGTGCAGTATCGTTAAAAACATTAGCTTGTAATGGTTGTGGTGTTGCAATAAATTCTCCAGAAGCATTGAGTTGAATAGACCAAATAGAATTAAATCCGGCTTGAGTTCTTGCAAAATATACTTCGGTAATTCCGTTTTGAGTTAACACTCCAATTCCCCAAATTCGTTCGCCAACTGCAACCATTCCGTTGCTAGGAATATCTAATGAAAATGGATCAAAAACACTTTTTACATTTCCAGTTGTTGGATCAAGTCTGTAAATTCTACCATCTTCAAGATTAGTTGCAAACAATTGATTATTGGCTTTATCATAAGCAATATTTCCAATGCTATTTCCAGTATCAAAACCACTATTTGGTAATTGATTGGTTAACGCATAATTCCAAGCATTACCTGTAAAAGTGGATACCAAAGTTGTAGTTGTACCCAGCGAATTGACATTAGTTTTATAAATGCCGCATCTTCCACCAGTTGCACCAAAAATAGTAGAAGCAAAACTGTCATAATTATAAACATCGGTTGCACTTAAATAAATATTAAACGATTTGTCTAATGCAATACCAAAAACATTTCCTATTATATTTGACTTCCAGTTGGTTGGATTTGAACTAACTACTTGACCAGTTCCTAAACTTGGATCGTTCCAATCGCCACCAATTGGCGCATTAGAATTAAAAGTGGTTTCATGAATTACGGCTACATTTCCATTACCATCATTAGCATTAGTACAAACCATAAAACCTTCGGGTTTGTTTTGCACACATTCTGTAACGTAGGCACACGATTCTTTACTGCACGATGCAAATAAAACTAGTAATAACAGACTATTAATTACAAAAATTATTTTTGAATTTTTCATTTTTAAATAATTTTATAGTTATTAGTTTTTAGGAGGACAAATTACCTTCATCTCTGTTCTTCTGTTAATGCTGTGTTGCGCTTCGGTACAATTTACGCCATCGGCACATTCATTTAGTAAAACAGTTTTACCATAACCTTTTCCTGTAATTCTACTTCTTTCAATGCCTTGAGAAACAACGTAATCTACAGATGCATTAGCTCTATTTTGAGACAACGTTTGGTTGTAAGCAAAGCTTGATCTACAATCGGTATGCGAACCAACTTCTACTTTTACAGATGGATTGTCTTGCATAAAACGAACCAATCTGTTCAACTCAGTTTTAGCAATATCTTTAATGAAATATTTATCTAAATCGAACAAAATATTTTTTAGATTTAATGCTTTTCCACAATCTACTTTTTCGGCACACATTTCTAATTTTACATATAAATTTTTATCTCTACTATAATCTGATGCAGAAACCTGTACTATTTGAGAAAAATAATTTTCTTTTCTGCCATATAAATCAAATACTCCAGTTTCTGGCAATTGAAGTAAAAAATTACCTTGTGCATCTGTCATTGTGGTTTTTTTAGTTGCCAAATCTTTATTTTCTAACGTTACATTAATTCCTGCAATTGGAACCGTTGTGTTGCATTCAAATGCACGACCTTTTATAATAAAATTTCTATCGCCATATAAAATTTCTTTAGATATAATTCCATTATTTGCTTGACAATTATTAAAATCGGTAATTGTGATAAAACCATCTATTAAATTCACACTATTTAAACTTCCTTTAATAGAATAATTATCTGGTTTTACATTATCAAAAACCACTACACCAAAACCATTAGTTTTTCCAGAATTGGCTGTTTGACCTGCACCATTTACCAAAACAATATCGGTATCTGGCAAAATTTCTTTGGTATATTTATCTCTAGCTGTAATGCTTACTTTGCAACCACAAGTTGTACAAGCACACATAGGTAATGCGTGGGTTTTTCCACAAACAGTACATTTTACACATTCCATACACTTAGCTTTAGGCGTATTGTTAAATTTGAATGTTATTCCTGCAAAAATTCCAATAGAAGCTAAATCACAATCGCAAGGTGCAACTCTAGATGTTAAATTATTTCCAACTAGTATTTCGCTAGATTGTAAAGTTTGATTTAACGTTTGGTAACCAGCAGAAATTCCTAAAGTTGGATCTACAAGTTCTGTTCCTTTAAAGTGTTTTAAATAATATCCACCAACATGAAATCCTAAACTTCTAGTAAAGAAATAAGTAAATCGTAGTTGTGCTTTCGCAGATAATACGCTAGTTAAATCGTAACCTGCATGAAAATTCAATAATTGATTAGCACTTGTTGAGGTTTCTCTAAGTTCTACTCTTCCACCTTTAATAGATGCTAATCCTACTCTTGTGTTTAACTCAGCTTGAAACCTGTTGTTGTTAGATAAATATCTAAAATCGGGTCCAATGCCATAAAACATTCTAGTAATTTTATTTTCTTGAAGTGTAAAATTAGTTAACGGAATTCCAGAAGTAGTTACTAAATTAGTTAACGGATAAGTACTTTTAGAACCATTATTGATGTAATCAAAATCTACTCCTAGTCCAAACCAAGTCCAATAATAATTTAATGAAGTTCCTAGCTCTAATCCGCCTTTGTAATCAATATAAGGTGTATTATTTTTAAATAACGGAATGTCATATCCTGCTCTTAATGATAATTGTAAACCAGAATTATTTACTGGCGCAGTTGGTGTAATAGTTGGTGTAACTTGAGAATAATTTAATGCAGTTATTCCCAAAAACAAGAGTATAAATATTTTTTTTAAATGTTTCATTATTGTAATTTTTAGTTGTTTTATAGTTAAGGTAAAGCGTTAATTGCTGTAGTTAATTCTTCTTTTGTACCAAGCGTAGTCTCAGATAAATTAAAAGTAGCTTGATGATTGGCTGTAAGAATTTGAGGTTTAATGGCATATCTAAATTTGCCACTTTGTTCAGTTACAAATACTAAATAACAATCCAATCCAACAGGAAATTGCCCAAATGTTTTTCCAAGAGAATTTGGAATAGATTTTACTACAAGAAATACATCACTGTTTCCGTTACCAAATCCAGAAGGAACAAAAGTTGTAATGGCAGTTTTTGGTCCAGCATTATTGTAAAATCTATCGCAATTAAACCAACCGAAACCATCTAGAATCACATTATAATTAAAATTAGTTGTGCCTTGTACTGGCGCAATAAATAATTCTACAGTTGGTGCTTGCGTCCAAGTTAATTCTCCTTCTGCATTTATAGTTCCTTTAAATGGTAACATTGCTGCATCAGTTCCACCAGTTAATGAAGTTGGAATTTGTAATGTTATAGGTGAAGCTAATGTTAATTCTACCTCTTCTTGATATGCTTTAATAAAAAATTCGCCACCAGAAACTAGTAAATTTTGTTCGCCACCATTGTTTCCCATTGTAGCTTTGTTAGCGGTTAACATTGTTCCTTTATCAAAAAGTTCTATGTATTTAACTTTGATTTGACCAGTTACAGGATTTCCATTTTTTCTTAACGAACTTCCGTTAATAGTAAGTTTAACACCTTTAGGAGATGTATAATTTAATGTTGTACTTGCGTCAAATGTTTGAACTGTTGTAAGCGAAGCTAGTTTTCCATCGTATAAATTGTTTAGCGCTTGTGTTGTTGGCAAGTCATCGCCAATAACTGTGTACTCATCTTTGTTGCAACTTAGTAAGCTTGCAGAAACTACTAGTAAAAGTGCAATTGCTTTTGTGTAGTTTTTCATTTGGATACTCATTTTAATGTTTTTCATAAGGGTTTGTTTTAAATTTATATTTGCTAATTTTAATGATATCAATTTCAAGTAAGAATTGTTACCTACAATAATTAATTTTCTTAAAATTTTACTTTACAAAACTGCAAACAAACTGATAATCAATTGATGAGATATTAACTGAAATCACTTTGTGCAATTCACTAAAAAAATACCGTGAAAACACCTAGAGGTTAAATAGTGATAATCCTAAAAAAAATATTTAATAAGTTACATTCCTTTGTAAAATAATTTTAACTATTTTTAACAATTGATACCTAACCCTAAAACAACTTTTTTATGAAATCACAACTTTTAAAATGTTTATTACTTATGCTGTTAACAGCTTTGTTAACTTATTTTATTACCTGCTACTTTTTTTGCAATGACAAAGACAATGGCGGAACAAGAGATTTGGCTTCCATTTGTATGAATTATGAAAGTCAACCGCCAGCAACATTAACAACTAAAATGATTTCAAGTATGGTTGGTCAATATTCTGGAAAGCAATTAAACAGTATACAATCAGATTCGTTAAATCAAATACCTAAAGATGCAAGAGCAATATGGTTTGATTTAGAAACATTAAAACAATTTATGTATCAAATAGAATACAATGCTGGGAAAAACTTCGCAGAAAGTAAGGATAAAAGATTAGGAGTAAGAATTTATTATGCTGCTTATCCAGAAAATGATAAAATGAGAGCAATGGAACCATCTCAAACTGATCCTAATTTTAGTTATAATCCAGCTTACGAAAAATTGCATACTTTAGTAATGATACCAACTATTGCAGAAAAAGAAGGTGTAGACTATGATTTTAATCCACTAGATGTTTCTACTTATAATGGATATACAAGAATGCCAAAAACTGGTAAGTATTATACTGATGAAACTTATTCTGGAATATCACTTGGTTCTAGTAGTAGGGCTCAAACTGGTGAAAATGTTAGTGCTAGAAACCACGGAATGTTATATCCACCAGATAGTATGACAGGATTTGGATTTTAATAAATAATATATGAGTCAATTACAAACCATTTTATATAATACAATTATTTTTAGTGAGATAATTTGTGCAATCATAAGTATTTTTTATTTTAAGAAAACTAATAAAACTTATTGGAGATGGTTTGTAATATATTTAATTTTCATTGCGTTAGCTGAGTTATTTAGTAAATTTGGTTTGAATTATATTCCAAAATTAAGAAGGTATTATTACAATTTTTTTATTATACCAGTAGAATTTATTTTCTTTTATTGGTTGTATGCAAAAAAATCTTTAAAATCTGATAAATTATTTTACTCAAGTTTAGCAATATATTTTATGTTTTTCATCCTTCATTTTTATAGTTTAGATTCAATTAGAATGATAAGTTCAATGACATATACGGTTGGAGTATTTCTTTTAGCAATTATGGTTTATTTAGAGTTTATAAAACAAATAAAATCAGATGAAATTTTAAATTTTACAACTAATAAAATGTTTTATATCAATATTGGAGTTATGTTTTTTTATATTGGAACATTGCCTTTTTTTGCTTTAGACAAAGATATGTTCTTTAGTGATAAAGAATTATGGAGTAATTATAAAACCTTTTTTTTATTCTCAGTTAACATAATGTATTTATTATTTTCAGCATCATTTATATGGGGAAAATCGAAAACATAATACCACTTTTATTATTTAACGGTTTCTTTATTTTATTTATTGCTGGTATTATAACTTTCATCAAGCAATACAAACTAAAGAAAAAAGAACACACAGCTATGCTTCAATTTCAGAAACAAGAATACCAAAAAGAATTACTTGCCACACAACTAGAAGTGCAACAGCAAACCATGCAGCATATAGGTAGAGAAATTCACGATAATATTGGTCAAAAATTAACTCTTGCAAGCTTGTATACGCAACAACTTGCCTACGAAAATAAAGCACCACATATTAATGAAAGCATAGAAAATATTAGCACAATTATAAATCAATCGTTGTCAGAATTAAGAGAATTATCTAAATCATTAACTGATAACACCATCGAAAAATCAGCAATTTCTCAACTTTTAAAATTAGAAGCTGATAAAATAAACGAGCTTAAAATTTGTAATGTAAAATTTGAAAATGCAACTCAAAGTTTACAATTATCCTATCAAACAAAAACAGTTTTACTTCGCATAACACAAGAATTTATTCAAAACAGTATCAAACATTCGCATTGTAAAAATATTTCTATTTTACTATCATCAACTTCTAATTCAGCCAAACTAGAACTTAAAGACGACGGAAAAGGATTTGAAATATCAACAACTAAATCCAACGGAATTGGCTTAAACAATATGAAAAAAAGAGCTGAAATGATTAACGGAAAGTACCAATTTGAAAGCAATAAAAACGGAACAAAATTAACCATTGAAATACCAATTTAAATGAAAAACTCAATTGTTATAGTAGACGATCATATTTTAATTGCCAAAGCATTACGTGGTATTATAGCCAATTTCGAAAACTTTGAAGTACTTTACGAATGTGAAAATGGTAAAGATTTACAAGACAAGTTTAAGGCGAACAACCCAATTCCAAACATAGTTTTGTTAGACATAAGTATGCCAATTATGGACGGATTTGAAACTGCAAAATGGTTAAAAGAAAACCATCCAGAGACACTAATTATGGCGTTGAGTATGCAAGATGATGAAAAAAGCGTTATAAAAATGGTAAAAAATGGTGCCACAGGATATTTATTAAAAAACACACATCCAGCCGATTTAGAAAAAGCACTTCTTGCCATCGTAAAAAACGGATTTTACTATCCAGATTGGGCTGCAAGTAAGGTTTTTGCAAGCTTAAACGATAGAAATAACTACAACGAAATTAAAATAACTACCAGAGAATCAGAGTTTTTAAAATACGTTTCTACCGAAATGAGTTACAAAGAAATTTCCGAAAAAATGTTTTGTTCACCAAGAACTGTAGAAAGTTATCGCGACAATCTTTGCGAAAAATTAGAGCTTAAAACCAGAGTTGGTCTTGCCGTTTACGCCATTAAAAATGGTTATGTTTAAACAATTTTTTATCAAACAAAAACAGTATCAATTTAATAGATGATGTCACATTGAGCTTGTCGAAATGTTTTTATAATAGAAATGCAAAAAAAAAAGCACTTCGACAAGCTCAGCGAGACAAGTTTGAATTTAAATAGCAATTAAATAATATTTTAAAATAGCTTTTTCAAACGAATTTTGCACTATCAATTTTTTAATTAATAAGCAATAAATGGCTTGGGCTTTATCTAGTTATGTAATTCCTATTTTCCATATCAATACTTTTTTTAATTGCTTTGGGTTTTAACCCAAAGCATATTCAATTTTTGTAAACTTTTAAAAATCAACCAAAAAGTACTATATTTACAATCAAATTCTAGTACTAATGATTGCTACCGAAAACGTTACCGATTTAGAAACTTACTTCAGTCAATTCCGAAAAAACATAATCGGAATCAATCAAGAATTCGATTCACCTTTTGGAAAACAAAAAATTATTTATACCGATTGGACGGCAAGCGGAAGATTATATCGACCAATTGAAGAAAAAATTACAAACGAATTCGGACCATTTGTAGCCAACACACATACCGAAACTACTATTTCTGGAACTGCAATGACAATGGCTTATCACAAAGCACGACATATTATAAAACATCATGTTAACGCCAATGATAACGATGTTTTAATTAATGATGGAACAGGAATGACTGGTGTTGTAAACAAGTTTCAACGAATTCTTGGCTTGCGAATTCCAGAAAATCTTAAAGAATTTGCAACAATTCCATCAGCAGTAAAACCAGTAGTTTTTATCTCACACATGGAACATCATTCTAATCAAACCTCTTGGTTAGAAACTATAGCCGATGTGGTTGTAATTCCAGCTTGCGACGAAGGATTATTTTGCATAGACAATCTTAAAGTTTTATTAGAACAATACCAAGATAGAGTTTTTAAAATTGCTTCAATAACTTCGTGCTCTAATGTTACAGGAATAATTACGCCATATCATGAAGTTGCTAAGTTAATGCATCAGAATAATGGTGTTTGTTTTGTAGATTTTGCTTGTTCTGGACCATACGTCAACATCAATATGCATCCAGAAGATGCCGAAAGTTATCTTGATGCAATTTTCTTTTCACCACATAAATTTCTTGGTGGTCCAGGCACTTCTGGAGTTTTAATATTTAATAAAAATTTGTATAAAAATAATGTTCCAGATTGTCCTGGTGGAGGCACAGTTTCTTGGACAAATCCTTGGGGCGAACATAAATACATAGACAATATTGAAGACAGAGAAGATGGTGGAACGCCAGGTTTTCTTCAAGTTATAAAAACTGCTTTGGCAATTCAGCTTAAAGAAAAAATGGGTGTAACTAATATTTTAAAACGTGAACACGAACTAATAGAATATGTTTTCGAATTATTAGGAACTACTGAAAATATTAAAATTTTAGCACCAAATCAAAAGGAACGATTAGGAGTAATTTCTTTTTATATAGAAGAATTGCATTTTAATTTAGGAGTAAAATTATTAAACGATAAATTTGGTATTCAAACTCGTGGAGGTTGCAGTTGCGCAGGAACTTATGGTCATCATTTATTGCACGTAGATCACGAAATGTCTAACGATTTAGTCTGTCAAATAACGCAAGGCGATTTAATAAAAAAACCAGGATGGATTAGAATGTCCATTCATCCAACAACTACATTTGAAGAAATTCAAAAAGTGTGTTCTAGCATTTTAGAATTAGCAAATAATCATAAAATTTGGAAAGAAGAATATATTTATAACTCTAAAACCAACGAATTTTATCATAAAAACGCTATTGATTCTGAAAAAGAAATGGTAGAAAAATGGTTTTCTGTTTAAATTTATGTTTAGATTTTTACAGTCCAACCAAAAGTATCATCAGCCAATTTATATTGAATATTGGTCAATTTATCTTTTAATTCTAAAGCAATAGAATCTTCAATTTTTGGCAATTCATAATACACATCTTGATAAGAAAATCCTTTTATCGGATTAACAACTGCAGCAGTTCCTGCTCCAAAAATCTCTTTCAAAGTTCCGTTTTTTGAAGCTTCAACAAGTTCAGAAACCAAAACCGAACGCACTTCTACGTTAATTCCATCACGTTTTGCAATATCAATTAAACTTTTTCTGGTAACACCATCTAAAATTCTTTCACTTGTTGGCGCAGTTAATAATGTGTCGTTTATTCTAAAAAAAACGTTCATTGTTCCTGCTTCTTCTAGTTTGGTATGTGTTGCGTCATCAGTCCAAATAATTTGTTGGAAACCTTTATCATTAGCTAATTTTGTTGGGTAAAACTGTGCAGAATAATTTCCAGCAGCTTTTGCAGCACCAATTCCACCATTAGCAGCACGAGAATAATGCTCTGCAATAATAACTTTTACTTCACCAGAATAATACGAACGAGCTGGCGAAAGAATAATCATAAATCTATATTGAGTTGAAGGTTGGGCAATTACTCCAGAGCCAATTGCAATCATAAAAGGTCTAATGTATAAAGTATTTCCAAGTCCTTTTTTTACCCAATTTTTCTCAATTTTCAAAATCGTTTTTAATCCATCAATAAAAATATCTTCAGTAATTTCTGGCATTGCCATTCTTTTAGCCGAATTGTTAAAACGTTTGAAGTTTTGATCTGGTCTAAAAAGCCAAACGTCGTCATTTTCATCTTTATAAGCTTTCATTCCTTCAAAAATTGCTTGTCCATAATGAAAAACTTTAGCAGAAGGATCAATTAAAAAAGGTTCGTAAGGTTTTATTGTTGGTTTTTGCCACTGACCATCTTTAAAATCGCAAAGTAGCATATGGTCTGTAAAAACATTTCCAAAGGCAAGATTTTCAAAATCTACCGAATCAATTTTTGATGAAGAAGCGCTAACTATATCGATTTCGAGCGTAGTTTTTAAACTCATATAATAGGTTTTATAGTTTAAAATAATTCTATAATTTAATCAAAATCAATTAGTTATATAAAAATTTTAAAAAGTATTTATTAATTGTTTTATTTTTTGCTAAACTAATAAAAAATTAGATGCTAAAATTACGAAATTTCAATAAATTGTTTCGATTTTTCAATCTTTTAAACTATTTTTAAATTTGTTAGTTAATTCTCAAATAAATTAAAAAAAAGTTGTTTTATTGTATCAAAGTTTTCAATAAGTGATTATTTTTGCCTTTGAATTAAACTCAAAATAATATAAAAATGAAAAAAATATCTATTTTAATGTTTTTGGTTGCACTTTTTATTGGAAGTACTGTAAATGCACAAGTTGAACCTAAAAAATCTAAAAAAGCTAAAGTCGTTGCAACAACAATAAATACTAATGATTATGCACTTTTTGGAGAAAAATTTGATGCAAATAAAGTATTGACTAATAAAGAAATGCTTAAAAAGTATAAGACTTTAAAAAAAGGCGATTCAATTGCTGTAAAATTCAAGTCTACTATTAAAGAAGTTTGCAAGAAAAAAGGATGTTGGATGCAAATGGATTTATCTGAAAGCAAACAATCATTTGTTCGATTTAAAGATTATGGTTTTTTCGTTCCATTAAATGCAGATAATTCTGAAGCAATTATAAACGGAATTGCCTATATAGATGTAGTTTCTGTTGAAGAATTAAAGCATTATGCTAAAGATGCAAAAAAACCGCAAGCAGAAATTGATGCCATCAAAAAACCAGAAATTACATTTGCTTTCAAAGCAACTGGGGTTTTAATTAAGAAATAATGAATAAATTTTTAGTAGTTTTTGTTGCTTCAATGATGCTTTTTTCTTGTCAAAAGAAAGAAGTTGTTAAGGTTGATAATAAAAAAGATTCGGCTAATTGTGTTTCAAAAGAAAAAAAGTTTGAAATGTACGAAATGTCAGAAATGGCAGCATTGATGGAACAAATGTATGTTGAGAATTTACGTTTAAAAGATAAAATTTCTAAAGGCGAAACCGTTGGTAAATTTCCAGAATATTATTCAAAAATTCACACTTCTAAATTTACTGATGAAACAGATAATGATGCTTTTTTTAAAAAACATGCCACTTTATTTATTGCTACGCAAAAATTAATTTATTCTGATACAAATGCAGAGAATGCCAAAAAGAATTACAATTTAGGTATAGAATCTTGTATAAAATGTCACGAAAATAAATGTGGTGGACCAATTCCTAAAATTAAGAAATTGTATTTAAAGTAATATTTAAATATAGAATTAAGTTTTATGCAAA
Source organism: Flavobacterium sp. (assembly GCF_043760115.1). Taxonomy (GTDB): domain Bacteria; phylum Bacteroidota; class Bacteroidia; order Flavobacteriales; family Flavobacteriaceae; genus Flavobacterium. The sequence continues at coordinate 39,489 of NZ_JAYUPK010000036.1, read as the reverse complement.
GACAAATTCAAATAACAAAAGACGGTTCAACCACTATACATTTACCAGAATTAAACGAAAGTTACCATTCTAAACACGGCGCAATTCAAGAAGCGTATCATGTTTTTATAAAATCGGGTTTCGAATTATTTTCTCAAGAAAGTATTTCTATTTTAGAAATTGGCTTTGGAACTGGTTTAAATGCTTTTATAACTTTTTTAGAAGCTCAAAAAAACAATAAAACTATTGATTATGTTGGAGTAGAAGCATATCCAGTTGCTTTGGAAGAAGCAATGCAAATGAATTATGTTTCAGAATTAAATTCTTCGGATAAAAACGAAATATTTAATGAAATGCATGAATGTACTTGGGAAGAAAAACATAAAATTTCTCAAACTTTTTGTTTAACCAAGCGAAAACAATTTTTTGAAGATATTATTGATGAAAATTGTTTTGATTTAATATATTTTGATGCATTTGGTTTTACTGTGCAACCCAATTTATGGAATGAAATTATATTTGCTAAAATGTATAAATCACTCAAATTTGGTGGCGTTTTGGTTACTTATGCTTGAAGAACATCCATTAAAAACGCAATGCTATCGTCAGGGTTTTCTGTAGAAAAATTACCTGGCGCACCAGGAAAACGTGAAATGCTAAGAGCTACAAAAAATTAACAGCAACGTTAAACAATTTTTAACTTAGATTTTAGATATCGAATAGATTTTTTTTTTACTTTTGATACTAATTAAAATAATAAAACGTTCTTAAATATAATTATTCTAACCAAATCACCAAGAAATCTATGTCAAGATTAATTTACGACTATTCAAAGTCGGTGTTAGAAAGAGTTAGCTTTGACTCTAAACTTTTTTGTAAAGAATTAGAAAAAGCAGTTAAATTACTACTACCTTATGAAATTGAAGAACTTACAGAATGGTTACTTAGTTTCGTAATTGAAAAACCAGAATTAAGGCACAGTTTACTGATTATCAATAAATAAAAACTAAAGGAACTTAAACGGTTCCTTTTTTATTTGCTGTAAATTTAATTGTAAGTTTATTGATATGTATTTTTACTAAAATTGTAATTTATCGTCTAAAAATGTATTTAATCGATAAATAAATCAATTTTTTCTAGGTTGGTACTATTAATTAATTGTAAATTTACTTTACCTATTAATATAAAGATAACCCTAAATCTTAAAATTATGCCTAGAATGATTTACGATTACACTAAAAACGAGCTTGAAAGTGTAAGTTTTGATTCTAACTTGTTTAAGCGAAGTCTTAAAAAAGCGGTTAGAAATTTATTACCTTATGAAATAGATCAATTGCAAAATTGGCTTTCTTATTTTACGGTAAACAAACCCGAACTACAAATCTGTTCTTCAGAAATATTTGAAGATACAAAAAAAGGATTTTGTTAGTTTTACTATTTAATTTATCTAAAACTTATCCACGAATTTTAAAACTTTTTTCTAAATGAGATTAGAATGGTTTAATATTCGTGGATATAATTATTTTATTGGTTTTGGACTTATAATTTCTACATTCTGAAAAACTATTGCACCTTTAATAACTCCAGCAATTGTTGATCGTAAGGCATCAATAATATGAATTTTAAGTTCGGTTTTTGGATAAATAAGACTAACTTCTCTTGCAGGTTTTGGTTCTTTAAAATGACGTAATTTAGTTTTATTTTTCTCACTTAAATCTAAGGTGTGAAGAAATGGAAGCAAGGTAATTCCCAATCCTTCATCGGCAAGTTTAATTAAAGTTTCAAAACTTCCGCTTTCTATCTGAAAATTAGATTTCTCAGATTTATTTACGTTTTTACATAAATTTAAAATTCCATCTCTAAAACAATGTCCGTCTTGAAGCAACAAAATTTCATCTAAATTCAAATCTGAAACTTCAATTTCTTTTTTATTGTGTATTGAATTATTTTCTGGAATGTAGGCAACAAATGGTTCAAAATAAAGTACAATTTCTTTAATTTTATCTTCATTTAATGGTGTTGCAGCAATTGCAGCGTCAAGATGACCATTATTTAACTTTGTAATAATTTCATCTGTATTTAACTCTTCAATTATCAAATTTACTTTTGGATATTTTTTTATAAAATTATTTAAAAACATAGGTAAAAGCGTTGGCATTATAGTTGGAATAATTCCTATTCTAAAATCGCCACCAATAAAACCTTTTTGATGTTGCACAATGTCTTGAATTCTATCTGCTTCATTTACAATATTCTTTGCCTGATTTACAATTTTTAATCCAATATCTGTAAGTTGAATAGGTTTCTTGGTTCTGTCAAATATCTGAATACCAAGTTCTTCTTCAATTTTTTGAATTTGCATACTTAATGTTGGTTGTGTAACAAAACATTTTTCGGCAGCTAGTGTAAAATTTTTGTATTCGGCAACAGCCAAAACATATTGTAATTGAGTAATTGTCATTATAGTAAAATTTTATACAAATATAAAAACTATCAATTTAACTTATGGTAAATGAGTTTGTTTTTTTTAATTTTTCAATGTTAAATTTTTTATAATACTATTTAACAATTAACTTGATTAGTTACTTTTGCTAAATGAAATTTGCAGTTAATTTTTTTCTTATTATTTTTATTTCTTTTTTAGCAATGCCTACTATAGTTACATTGATAGAAGAGAAAGTTAACGTTACTGCATTTTACTCAACATCTGAAGAAGAAATTCAAAAAGAAGTTAAAGAATTGAAATTAGTTTTAAAAGAGTATTGTTTTCAAGATATTTTACAATTTGAATTCAATTCTAACATTAAAATTTTTAATGAAAATCAATCCAATCTTGATTTAATTTCTAGAGATATTTTAATTCCACCACCTAAATTAATTTAATACAAACAACAGTTTTATTTTAATTTCACATCGTGTGAGGTTATGTTTTGTATTAAATTTTTTAGGAATGACAAAAAAAATCAATCTTTTTGCAAACCTTAAATCTGATTTTGCCTCAGGTTTAGTGGTATTTTTAGTAGCACTTCCGTTGTGTTTAGGAATTGCATTGGCATCTGGCGCACCATTATTTTCAGGAATAATTTCTGGAGTAGTTGGCGGAATAATTGTAGGTTATTTAAGCCAATCACATTTAAGTGTTTCTGGTCCAGCAGCAGGATTAACAGCTATAGTTTTAACTGCAATAACCGATTTGGGAGCATTTAACGTTTTTTTACTAGCAGTGTTATTAGCAGGAATTATTCAACTTTTATTAGGATTTATTAAAGCAGGAACTATTTCTAATTATTTCCCTAACAATGTAATTGAAGGAATGCTTGCCGGAATTGGAGTAATAATTATTTTGAAACAAATTCCGCACGCATTTGGATACGATCCAGATTTTGAAGGTGATGAATCATTTTTTCAAATTGATGGTGAAAACTCATTTTCTGAAATTTTCCAAGTATTAAATCATATTCAATTGGGTTCAGTTTTAATTGCTGTAATTTCTTTATCTATTTTAATAGTATGGACTAAAGTAGTTTTTTTAAAGAAATTAAAATTAGTTCCAGCAGCATTAGTTGCAGTAATTGTTAGTATACTTTTAAATGAATTTTTTATAAAAACTGGAAGCGCTTTTGTAATTTCTAAAGAACATTTAGTGAGTTTGCCTGTTCCAAAATCTTTTGATGAATTTAAAAACATTATTGTTACACCAGATTTCTCTGCTATAACTAATACTAAAGTTTGGATTGTTGCGGTAACCATTGCTGTTGTTGCATCAATTGAAACTCTTTTGTGCATTGAAGCATCAGATAGAATGGATGTTTCTAAACGATATACTGATACTAATGTTGAACTTAAAGCACAAGGAATTGGAAATATTATTAGTTCATTAATTGGTGGATTACCAATGACATCTGTAGTTGTAAGAACTACTGCTAACAATGCTGCTGGCGCAAAATCTAAAATGTCTACAATTATTCACGGAGTTTTATTAATGGTTAGTGTTTTATCAATACCATTTATTTTAAATAAAATTCCTTTGGCTACGTTGGCTGCTGTTTTATTAATGGTAGGTTATAAATTGGCAAATCCTAAAACGGTTAAACATTTTTGGGACAAAGGAAAATATCAATTTATTCCATTTATTGCTACTTTTATAGGAGTTGTATTTACAGATTTATTAAAAGGTGTAGCTTTGGGAATGGTTATTAGTGTAATTTTTATTCTGAAAGGAAATATGAAACGTGCTTACAGTTTTAAAAAAGAAGAATATAAAGATGGCGATATTATTCATATAGACTTGGCGCAAGAAGTTTCTTTTTTAAATAAATCGGCAATTAAATCTACACTTTCATCTATTCCTGCTAATTCTAAAGTTATAATTAATGCAACAGATACTGTTTATATTGCTCACGATGTATTAGATTTGATTAAAGAATTTAAAAAAATAACTTCTAAAGATGAAAATATAAAAGTAAAACTTATTGGATTTAAAGAAGCATACGAACTAGAAAATACAGAAGGATTTAAAAATACAGTTACTTATGAGCATAAATATGATGCTATGAAAAGACAAACTGTAAAAGTTGAAGTTAATACAATTGATTTTAAAGAATAATAAAGATGAAAACATTAAATAAAGAAATGCAATCTGCCATAACACCAACTATGGCTGTAGAAATTTTAAAAGATGGTAATAAAAGATTTATGAATAATCTAAAAGCCAACAGAAATCTATTAGAACAAGCTAATGAAACGTCTGATGGTCAACATCCGTTTGCAGTGATATTAAGTTGTATAGATTCTAGGACTTCGGCTGAACTTATTTTTGATCAAGGTTTGGGTGATGTTTTTAGTGTTCGTATCGCTGGAAATATTATTAATGAAGATATTTTAGGAAGTATGGAATTTGCTTGTAAAGTTGCTGGTTCTAAAGTTATTGTAGTTTTAGGACACTCTAAATGTGGCGCGGTAAAAGGTGCTTGTGATCATGTTGAAATGGGTAATCTTACAGCTTTGTTAAGTAAAATTCAGCCAGCAGTTTATGATGAAAAAACCGAAACTGAAAACAGAAATTCAGCTAACGCTGAGTTTGTTGAGAAAGTAGCTTCAATAAATGTAAAGAGAACTGTTAATGCCATTATGGAAAGAAGCCCAATTTTAAAAGAGATGATTCTAAATGGAGAAATTGGAATAATTGGCGGAATGCATAATATTGCAGATGGTGAAGTTTCTTTTTATTAATTTTTTAAATTATAATAGTTGCTAATAGATCTCTTCTTTTTTGTGCAGAATAAAATTTGTAATTAAACAATTCCTTAATAAATAATACTATGAGTGATTTTTATAAGAAAATAATTGACAACAATAAAACTTGGGTAGAAAGTCAAGTGGCTATTGATAAAGATTATTTTAAAGATTTGGCTAAAGGTCAAAGTCCTACGTTATTGTGGATTGGATGTTCAGACAGTCGTGTTCCTGCAAATGAAATTATTGGTGCAAAACCTGGCGAAGTTTTTGTTCACAGAAACATTGCAAATATGGTTGTTCATAGCGATATGAATATGCTTAGTGTTTTAGATTATGCAGTTAATGTTTTAAAAGTAAAACACGTTTTGGTTTGTGGTCATTATGGTTGTGGTGGAGTTAAAGCCGCAATGGGAAATGATTCTATAGGAATTATTGACAATTGGATTCGTCATATAAAAGATGTGTATCGTTTGCATAATATTTATCTAGATTCAATTTTAGATGACGATGAACGTTTTAATAAATTTGTAGAATTAAACGTAAAAGAACAAGTTTTTGATTTGTCTAAAACCTCTATTGTACAAGCAGCTTGGCGAAACGGTCAAGAATTAACTTTGCACGGTTGGGCTTATGGTTTAAACTCAGGTTATGTAACCGATTTAGAGGTAAACATTAGTTCTAACAAAGATTTAGATGAAGTATATCAATTAAAATTTTAATCTTCTTCAAGATTTTCATTAAATGCAGAAGGTAATAATTGCGGAATAAATTTTATCAATATTGGCAATAATAATGCGCCACCAGGAAGTAAAAAAATAGTTAATGATGGAATGCTTTTGCAAACATCTAATACTTGTTTTTTTACTTTCTTTTTTTCTTCTTTACTCAAATCTTTGTTGGTAGATTTTGCCAAAAGAGCTACTAATTCTTTACTTTCAGATAATTCTTTTATCAACCTTTTTTTGTTTCTTTTTATTAAAACTTCAACACCATTGGTAGTTTGGTCATAAAAATGTTTTACAGGATTAGAATAATTAAAATATTGAATATCTTTTTTATTTTCACCAATAAATGTATTTGTATTTGAAATACTTTCTTCAACGAAATGGGATGATAAATTTAGTTTTTCACCCAGTTTATGCAGAAAATAAATTTCATCATTTTCTACAATACCATCATTCCAAAGTGCCATTCCTGCCAAATCTAAAAGATAAAATCGTTCTAAATCATTAGTAAAAAAATCGAAAGATAAATTTTCTAAAGAAACAGATTTATTTAAATCAGAAAATTTGGTATATCTAACAGAAGCTTCGAAAAGTTTTATAAGCAAATCGTCGTTGAGAGTCTTTTTAGTTTTTAATTGTAATGCTAACGAAATTATTGTTAGAATTATTTCTTCTGTTTTTTGTAGATATTTTTCAGAAATTTCGCCTTTTTCTAGATACATTTTAAAAGCTAAAATGTCTAAAAAAAGCAAAGCATTTGTTACAATATGCGAAAAGTTTTTACTGATACTGTCTTTGTTGGTTTGAACTCTTTGATTAATTAAATTTTCTAATTTTTGAGAATTAGTATTTGAAAGTATATTTTTAAATAATGAAAATCCTTTGGGATGCATTTCATTATAAAAAACTACAGCTTTTTCTATAAATAAAGTAGAATTGGAGTCTTTAGTTTCAATGCAATGGGTTAAAAATAAAGAATTTAATAACGCAACTTTAGATATTTCATCACTTTTCCAATTAGTAATATCAATAGTTTTAGAAGCATTTAAAGTAATAATATGTCCAAATATAAAACCACTTTCACGAATTTTTTTATAAAATGACAAGGTACTTTCTGAAGAAAAAGAAGCTATATTTTCAGAAAAATATTTGTCAATCCAGCCGTTTGCCGATGGGTTTATCATACTAAAATTTTGTATTGCAAAGCTATGATTTTTTTTAACACAATTGCTTACTAAATTGTTATCTAGATTTTATATTTTGCTCACAAAGAAAAATAATTTGTGCTATTCTAATTTGTCTAGTTTCTTCTCTTTTAGCTTGATTTAACCAATACAAGTAGTTTTTTCTGTACGATGGACTAAAGTTTTTATAATTAGAAAAAGCAATTTCATTTTGGCTGAAAGCAATTTCTAAGTCATTAGGAATTATTAAATTTTCAACATCATCTAGCGATTCCCATGATCCGTTTTGTTTGGCAATTTCAATTTTACTCAAACCACTTTCGTGCATTAAATTTTCTTGAATAAGTTTTTCGATGTATGATTTATTCAATTTACTCCAAACACTTTTAGTATTTCTAGGTGTAAAAAGTTGTCTTCTTCGTTCATCATCCAATTTTTTTACTGTAGAATCTATCCATCCATAACATATTGCAACTTGAACAGCTTCTTCCCAACGCATACTTTCATATTCGCTGTTTACTTTATAAAAAATTAAATAAACTCCATTCGAAGAAATATGGTTATTGTGCAACCAATTGCGCCATTCTTGAGAATTTTTAAAGTAATGATGTTCTTTTTCTTCCAATTAAAACTATTTTATTATTGCAGAACAAGCAACTCTTCCACCAGCATTTCCTGTTGGTTGGGTTGTAAAATCGTCTGGATTTTCGTGAATAATTAATCCTTTATTTAAAATATCTTTAGTAACATCAGTTCCGCCAATTGCCCATTTATCAGTTTTAAAATAAACTGTTCCGTTACCATAAGTGTCTGTTGTAAAATTACCAATATCACCAGAATGATGTTCGGCTTCACCCCATTTTCCGTGTTTTTTAAAAGTTGGATTCCAATGTCCGCCAGCAGAAGATGCATCAGCAGCAGAACAATCTGCTTTTTCGTGAATGTGAATGGCATGAACTCCAGGTTTTAGTCCAGAAATTTTTGCCTCAAGAATAACAAAGCCATTTTTTTCAGTAAAAGTTGCAGTTCCTTTTACTTCGCTACCGCTTTTTGGTTCAAGAGAGATTGTAACTACATTAGTAACAGAAGTAGCATTAGATTTACAAGCTAGTATTACAAGAGTTGCAACAATAAAAATTAAAAGAAACTTTTTCATAGTATTTGATTTTATTCAAATTTAATGATTAAAAAATAGGTTTCTTTAAAATTTATCTTAAGATTTTAAATATTTTTTTAAACTAAATGATGCCTTTTATTATAAAAGTTAAATAGCGTTTCATTTACATCTCTTAAATGTGGCGTTAAAAATGTTTTTTCACCTTTAGCATTATTAGTCAATTCTAAATGACATGTTGTACATTCAAATTCTCTAAAGTTTGGTGTTACATTTCTTTTAATTACTAAATTATGTCCAAAAAAAGAGCACAATAATTTTTTTGAAAGTAGGTTTTCTTTAATTTCTAGCGCATTCATAATCAATAAGTTGTTGGTTGGGATTTTAAAAGTATATTATTACAGACAAACCAACAAATATATTCGATGAAATACTTAAATTCTCTATTTTTTTAAATAAAAAGCTACAAATAAACAGCATAAAACATTAATTTATTATCAATAAAACAAAAAAATCGTCAATTAAATGAATAATTGACGATTTAATTTTATACTAGTTATTTTATTATGATTTATTTTCTTTGTTAAAATAAACCAAGTAATAATACATTTGTTTTTCTTCGTCCCAACCTTATTCTACATACTTTTCTGCACTTTCTGGATTTATAAAATCTAGTTTTATTTGAATATTGGTATCAAGATTAATTACGTTTTTTATACTTTTTCTAGCATCAGTTACGGCAGCATTTGCAATAGGAAAACTCGTAACGTCTTCTATACTAAACTTTTCGCCTTTGTCTACTTTATAGTTTTTAAACTCTGGAATTAAATCTGGGTTGTCTAAAACTTCGTTTAAAAAAGCGGTTTCTTCAAAGTTGTCATTTTTTGCAAAATGATTCACAGCTCTGTTCATAAACATTACTTCTTCCTTTTTATCTTCGGCAGGAAAAACTACATCTTTGGCAAAACTTTGACAGAATTTCAAGTATTTCTTGGTCATAAAGTTCTCATCTTGAAACGCATCTACACTTAAAAAATGTTCTAACCAATAACGAGCATCGTATCTGTTGCTATCTACAGTTAAAATTTTGTAACCTTCTTCTTTTTTGTAATTAAAAATTAAACAACCTTTATCTAGTTTATTTAAATTAATTCCTTCTTGAAGAATCATTTCTAGGTTGCTATTTTTTTCTTCAAATTGTAAAAAATCAGTTCGCAATTCACTTTTAAAAATACCTATTGCATCAACAATGTTATTATCTATTGATACATTGGTTAAATGTGCCACATAAACTTCTCCATTTTTTATGTGAGGATGATTGGATTGTTCAAATAAATGTTCTGTAATTTTTTTAGAAATCTCGTGAATTTTTGACGGATTTTCAAAAACTTGCGTCGCAAAATTGAACATTTCATTGTATTCTAAATCAACTTCGTGAGCAAATTGATAATAGTTTTCTTCTTTGTCTCTAAAAGGTTTAAAAAAATATTCTTTCAGTAATGGAACAATTTCATCGTTTAAAGAATAGTTAGTTTCAGACAAAAAGATTTCTTCGTTTCGGCTTTTATTTCCAATTCTATGAATGGATAAATTTTCTATGTGCGTGTTAAATAGGTTTATCATTTTTTTTTAGTTTCTTAGATGCCAAGATTCTTAGACTTTAATAGTTTATTTTATATTACTTATTTTCTTTAATTTTATTTGTAAATGAAACAATCATACGTTCTAATTCTCTAGTGTCTTCGAATATTTTGTTAAATTGTATATCATCTAAATACTCTATATTTTTAGAAATTTCAATTTGAGTTTGTAATTCAAAAAGTGAACTAATAGCAATGTTTAAAAATTTTAAATAATCTTTTATTCCATCTCTTCCGCTTCCTTCTGCTATATTACTTGGAATTGATATTGCACTTTTTCTTATTTGAGATGTTAAACCAAATAATTCTTCTTTTGGAAATATTCTTGTTGTTGTATAAATTAATGTTACTAAATCCATAGATTTTTGCCAAATGATAAGTTTTCTGTAATTAGTCATGATTTTTTTGATTTAAATTAATCATAAATATAGTAAAAAATTAATTCTTAAAATCTAGACAATTTGGTAACTTAAAAAACTTAGAAACCTTATATCTTAGTAACTTAGAATCTTTCTTCTAATTCCAATTCTCTTCAAAACCGTAATCTTCAAAACTATCATCGCCAAAAGAATCTAAATCGTCGTCGTCTAAATCGTCTTCATATTCATTATAACTTTCCTCTTCTTCAAAATCGGCTTGAAAGTGTTTTTCCATAGCTTCTGCTGGCATTTCGCCATGAGAAAACAACAAACTTGGATAAATTACACCAATTTCTTGTGCTTCTTCAACAGCGGCAAGTTCTACTAGAAACGTCCACATATTTATAAAATCATATACATATATAATTTTGGTATTTTCTCCATCAAGAATATCAATAAGTTGATAATCGCTCATTATTTTATTTTCACCAGGAATATCTCCGGCGTCAAACATTGGAATTTCATCTTCTTGATTCCAAGTATCATCACAAGTATAAAACGAGGCAACTTCTAAACCATCAAAGCCAAAAGCATTGACAATTGCATTGTGTAAATCTTCTAAAGTATCGTCTTGAAGTATAGCAATATCTCTAAAAATATCTTCTTCAGCATCTAGAATCACTCTAAATTTATAAACCATAATTGTAATTTTATTTTGAAAGTTCAAAGGTAAAATTAAAATTTAGAATATAGATTTATCATTTCATATTGTTGATAAGATTTTAATGAGTTTTTTTTGGAATGGATATTAGAATTAGATAATAAATGTTTTGAATATTTTAAATTTTTATTTTTTGTGATTCCTTAATTTTAATACGTTTTTAAGTACTTCGAAAAATATCATAATATGTTTTTTTAATACAAAACTAAATTCTATCAAAAAAAATATTATATTTGAAAATCAATCTAAAAAAAATGGCATTATAAAATAAATTTTAATAAAGTATAAATAGCGTTTCGCTTTAAAATTTTCTGTATCTGAAATCGACAAAATTTAAGTAACCACAGGAAAAGTAAGGAGTAGAAACGTCTGCGATATGCGCAGGCGTTTTCTTTGCTTTGTGGTAAAGGTTTTTGTCGAACCTCAGATACTAGCATTTGAAAATTAGCTTGCGTTGTTTTTTTAAATAATCGCAGTAGTATGAAAATTGATCAAAGGAAAATTATAAGAAAACGAGTTCCTCCGTAAATATTACTTCTCGTTCCAACCTTTTAAAAAAAAAGGTTCTCTCATAATCACAACCTTAAACCAATTTAAAAATGAAGAATCGAATAAAACAAATTACAAAATTTATTGCTGTTTATGCACTTCTTATGCTAGGCAGTTGTGCAGAGGAATTGTATAAAGACGAACCTCTCAACCAATCCAAGATTAAAGTTAGTTACGTAAATGAAATAGCTTTAGAAAACAATAATCTTTTAATGGAAAAAATAAATAATAGTGCTTTATTTAAAAAAAATGCAATGAATAGAATAATAACAGATACACTAACTGGATATTCTATTGATACTGATAAAGTAAAATATATCGTTGGAGAAAATTTCAATTCCTATACTTTTGAAATAGTAACACCTCAACAAACTTATTTAGATAATTTGGTTTTAATATCAAAAAATGGTGGAGAGTACAAGCCATATGCTATGAGATATACATTAACAGAAGAAGAAAAACTAAAACTTTATACAGATGAATACATTGATTTTACAAATAAATGTAAAGCCGCTGAAATTGATAATGGTGAAACTTTAGAAGAAATATTGTCTAAATATTCTTATAATGAGGATTGCAACATGGTTTATACTTGGCAAGAGACTATTACCATTACACCATGTACAATAGATGGCTGTCTTAATAGTCCTTGGGCATCATTTAGTTATGGACATGTACTTATCGGAACTCTAGTATGTTCAGATGGCGGTAGTTCTGGAGGAGATATGGGTTCTGGTGATATAGGGACATCACCACATGGTGGTGGTGGAGATTTACCACCAAATCCTTGTTTATCTTTAAAAAAACATTTGTCGACCACAACAGGTGTAAAACTTAAAGCACCATCAATGGTGCCAGCTTTGAAGTTAACACTCAACCAAACAGGCGAGAATGGAAGGTCTTTAGTAAAAAACAATAATATTTATACAACACCAACATTAGCTCCAACTCCAGGATTAGCTATTATTGCATCATATGGAGCGAAAATTTTTGGTAGTGTGCACACACATCCCTATCCTAGTGGTGCACCCATGTTTTCATGGACAGATGTATATTCGCTAGTATTATTTAATAATAATGTAGAAGCAAGCTTAATTCCTGAGGTCGTAATTTTTTTAGTTTGTAAAGATGCTAATGGAGCAGATCAATTGTATGCATTAAAGATTGATGACGAAGCTGTTTTTGCAGATGCATTAACTGCTGATATTCAAGCAAACATTTCACCATCAGAATTAGAAGGTATACCTGAAGAGCAAAAAACAGAAAAAATGCTAGGGTTAATGGATAAAGAATTGACACTAGATTATCAACGAAGTCCTGATAAAGAGTTAGGTTTTCTTAAGAAATTTTCAAATTTTGGAATATCATTGTATAAAGCAAATAGTACAATGACAAATTGGTCTAAATTAACACTTCAAAACCCTGCTTCTACAAACCCTACAGTATTACCAATACCGTGTAAATAAAAAATAAAAATTATGAAAAATATTATATACATATTATTTGCTTTAATTAGCTATTCTAGTACATCTCAAATAATAAATATTAGAGATAGAGGTACTGTGGATGTTGCACCCGGACAACATTATAAAGATTTGGATAATCTACTAAATCCATTTGAAGGTGAATGGATTTTTAATGATGGTACACACTATTTAAAAATTATTTTGGCAAAAAGAATAAATCATTACAATGGTATTTATACCAACGATTACATTTATGGTGGTTATGAATATAAAGTTAATAATCAATCGTTAGTTAATACTTTAGTTGATGCAAGTTCAATTTATAATTCTAGACTTAAATATAGTATTTTTGGCAATGGTATATTAGAAAATAGTGACCAACCTGTTTGTAATAATTGCAACGTTAATGATGTTAGGTTGTTTATTAGTTTATTTGATCCTACAACTAATTTGAGTGGCACTTTAATAATTCAAAAAATAATTGTGAATGGTCAAGAATCAATAAAATTAAATTTATCAGGTAGCGGTTCTAGATATTATTTAGAAGGTACTACTTCACCTCCAGATGATACAATACTTCCTTCTGGAGAGTATATTTTAATTAAACAGTAAGCTTTATTAAAGCGGTTTTCATTGTTGTGAAAACCGTTTTTAAGTTGTTAATTACACAAATAAATTCAATTTGTTTAAATTCTCAATTTTAAAACTTAAACCCAATTTTAATTCCACCATATTTTGCAGCAGTTCCAGTTTCAAATTCTTTTGTAAGCTTTACTCTTGAATATTCTAAAAACAAACTTTTGGTTTGAAGTACCAATCCATAATTAAGTTGTGCTGTAAATCGTTCTATAGAATTAGAAGAAATTATATAAGGACTTTTGGTGTTAAATAATCCACCTTGAAGCGTTGCATCATAACCAACAGCAATAAAAACTGGCTGAGAATATAAATAAACTTGAAACTTATTTTTACTTTTAACTGATGTAAATGCATTATTTATAATTCCTAAAGTTGCATTTAAACCTACAGAAGCATTTGTAAATAAAGTTCCCAATTTTACATTACTATTTGCTTGAAGCGAAAATAAATTACGATAACGAACAAGTTGTTTTTCGTAATTTATTTCATAATTTAAAACAACATCATTCTTAATTTGATGTCGCCAACCTTGCGGAATAATATTTCCTGTAGCTTTATGAATACCAACTTGCATTTCTTTTCCAAAAGCGCCAGGACCAATTAATCCAACATTTATAGCTGATGAAATTCTAGATTTATTTAGTGTATCTGTAACAATGGCAAAACTTTTTAGCATTATTGCAGCAGCAAAAGGTCTGTCGCCAACTTGAATTTGATTACTTTTTATGTTAAAAGGTGTAAAACCAATATGTTCTATTGAAAGTCCATACTTGGTTTCTGAGTTTTTAGGTTTTAGAAATAAATAATTTACAGGATTTTTTTTAAAAAATGGTGAAACTAATTCAAAGTTATAACCTTGTGTATAATTTTGATCAGACGAACCAAAATAGTCATTGTCATAATTAAACCTGAAATAATTTACATCTTTTATATCTCTAAACGAAACCGTATTGTCTATTTTTTGTGCAAATAAACAAGTTTGAAATAGAAACAAAATTATAAGTAATGTGTTTTGTTTTTTCATTCTTTTAATTACGAAGAATGAAACAAGAAAGTTTTGAGATGTTGGTTAATTTTTAATCAACTTCTGATTATAAATTTTTCCGCTTTCATTTTTTATTTGAATTAAATAATTTCCAATAGACAATGTTTCAACAGAAATTTTATCGTTAAATTTCGATTTTCCTTTTGCAACAACTCTACCTGTTAAATCAACTATTTTATAATCAAATGATGAAGTATCATTTAAATTTTCTACAATTACAAAATCTGACGATGGATTAGGATAAATAATTACATTTTTTAGATAATTTTCATCTACATTTAATACTTGGCTTAACGTCATTGTTCCGTCTAAACATCCTGTATTTACCCAACCAGTAAATGGTGGTAAAAGTCCATCTGGTACAGAAAAATTACTAAATCCATCATCTGTAATATCTCCATCTAAATATAAAACCCACTTAACTCCATCAAATCCTAATTCTATTAATGTTGTTGTACCATCAAATATAAATGTTTTTTCATAATTATTTTTACCGTTTACAAGTCCATTAAAAGTGTAATTTTCGCTTACATCACTACATTCTCCTGTAATTGTTACATAAATTGGATCTTGAGCGTAAATAATTGATGTAAATGCTAATAATAATAGTAAAGTAATTTTTTTCATGATTTTTAAATTTTAATTTTTAATTGCTTCTTCATACTTCTCACCAACTTTTTTCCAGTTTATAACATTAAAAAAGTTGTCTATATATTTTTTTCTTTTGTATTGATATGATAAATAATAAGCGTGTTCCCAAACATCTAATGCTAAAATTGGAGTTCCAGAAACAACTGCTTTTGGCATTAATGGATTGTCTTGATTTGGTGTGCTTGTAACTACTAATTTACCAGTTTTATCTACAACCAACCAAGCCCAACCAGATCCAAATTGTTTTGTAGCAGCAACTTTAAATTGAGTTTTAAAATTTTCAAACGATCCAAAGTCTTTATTTATTGCACCAGCCAATGTGTCTTTGGCAACTCCACCAGCTTTTGGAGCCATAATTTCCCAAAATAAAGTATGATTATAATATCCGCCAAGATTATTTCTTAAATCAGAATTACTCATATCCAATTTTTTAAAAATATCATTAATTGGTAAATCTTCTAAATCTGTTCCTGCAAGAGCTTTATTCAAGTTATTGGTATACGTTAAATAATGTTTAGAATAATGAGTTTCCATTGTAAACGCATCAATATTTGGCGCAAGCGCATCATAGGTATAAGGAAGCTTTAACATTTTAAAAGCTCCTTTTTCTGCTGTTACATCTTCTGGCGAACCTAAAGTTAATTTTTGTTCATTAATAGGTAAAGGAACATCAACTTTTACTTCGGTATATTTCTTTTTTCCACAAGATTCTAAAGAAATTATAACCACAAAACTTAAAATAAGTACTTGTATTTTTTTCATAATAATAGTGTGAATTTATTTAATGCTATTTTTTATTGGCTAATTCTAATATCGATTCAATATACATTTCCTTGGCTTCATTAATAGATAGATGACTTATTTGCATCCAAGCATTGGTTTTAAAAGCACTTCTAATATCATAATTTGGAGAAACTCTGGTATCAATTATGCCTTGTGTTGCTTGTTTGTAAAAAGCATAAAGACGTAATTGCACATCTTGTGGCAACTCTGCTTGAGTCATTTTATTGGCAATATCTATTGCTTCTTCAAATCGTGTATCTAAATCTTTTTCTTGCATTTATAAACTAGCAACTATCGTTTTTGCTCCAGTTGCAACATCTTTTAGATTTACATTTATTTTTGTTCCTAAAGGAAAATAAAGATCTACTCTTGAACCAAATTTTATAAATCCGGCATCGTCACCTTGAACAACTTCTGTTCCTTCTTCGGCATAGTTTATAATTCTTTTAGCTAATGCACCAGCAATTTGACGGTACATAATTTCTCCAAAAACTTTATTTTCTAAAACTATTGTAGTTCTTTCATTTTCAGTACTAGCTTTTGCATGCCAAGCAACAAGATATTTTCCTGGATGGTATTTGCTATATTTTACAATTCCACTTATTGGATAGCGAGTTACGTGAACATTTATTGGCGACATAAAAATAGAAACTTGTAATCGTTTGTCTTTAAAATATTCTGGTTCAAATACTTCTTCAATTACTACAACTTTTCCATCAACTGGAGCCAAAACGTAATTATCACTTATAGCAGCAATTCTAATTGGATTTCTAAAAAATTGTAAAACTATTATTAAAAAAGCAACAGCAGTTATTTGAATAGTCATTTCTAACCATTTAATTGGAATAAAATAACGTGATAATAACAATACTGCAAGCATTGAAACAATTGAAATAAAAATAATTTTAGAACCTTCTTTGTGAAACATAATATAAAATTTGATATAATAAAAATATAAATGGTGCTGCAAATATAACACTATCTAGTCTATCTAGAATGCCACCATGACCAGGCATTATTTTTCCGCTGTCTTTTACGCCTGCAATTCGCTTAAATTTAGATTCAATTAAATCGCCAATTGTTCCCATAATTCCAACAATTACAGCTATTAAAATCCAAATTAATATTGATCTTTCGCTAAATTTTGGATTTGGACGAATATAAAATTTAGAGATTAAAAATCCAGCTATAATTGCAAATACAATTCCGCCAACAAATCCTTCAATAGTTTTTTTAGGCGAAATTCGTTCTAGTAATTTATGTTTACCTATAGATTTTCCAACAATATAGGCAAAGGTATCGTTTGTCCAAATTAAAATAAAAAGTCCAATTACTATTTTAGGATTGTAATCAGTTTCACCGAAAGATATTTTTGTAATGAATATAAATGGTAAAATTATGTAACCTAAGATATATAAATATTTAGATGAAACACTTATTTTTTGAATTTTATCAAAAAATAAAAACACGATACATTTTATAGAAACAACAATATTTATTACTAATAAAATTAAATTAAGTTGATTGATATTAACAGCAATATCAATTTTTTTATTTAAGTATTGATTTAAAAAATTTTCGGTTTCTACTCTGTAAAAACTCACAGATGTAACACTTATGTAGATTGTTGATGCTAATAAAATTGGAAATATTTTATTAATTTCAACTAAATTACAAAATTCATAAACTGTAATAATTAAAAATATTCCAAATAAAAGGAAGAAACTTTCAGTAGAAAATAGGATAGAGGCAAGCAATAAAACAATATAAATGACTCCAGAAATTCCTCGCTTTAAAGTTTCATTCATTGTTACAAATCTTCAAGTAGCAGTAAATATAGATTTTTTGCAGAACTTCCATAAGTTAAGAAATCTTCATCTTGAACTTTTTCAAAATATTTTATGGTAGTAATATTTGTTGGATAATCTTTATCGTATTTTTTCTTAATTACACGTAATCCATCACTTTTAGATTCAAGAATTTGACTAGTTGTAGCAAGAATTACAATGTTATCTGGCAATTCATTAGGTTTTAATTGCTTTATTTGATTAGAAGAAAATAATACCGAACCTTCATCTGCAATTAAATTTTCGCAACCTGCTAATAAAAATTTTGGTTGTTTAGTATTTAAATAAATTACTTTATTTTCGTCAAGTAAATTAAACAATTTGGCTTCGTTACACAATGCTTCACTTTCAAACCAATCGTTTTCTTCTAGTATATTTTCAAATTGTTCTTTTACTTCATCAAGATTTTCACAATAAATAAACTTGCCTCCATTTTTTTTAAAATTAAAGGTAAACAATTCATCTACAGGAAGATTAGAATGGTGGTTAGTGTTATATTCGCTTTGGTTTTCCTCTTGCGAAGGAACGCTGCTAGAACCAAATATTTTTTTAAAAAGACTCATAGTTTCAATAAAATTTTTAATTTACTTCTTGAAAACATCCAAAGATAAAAAAATCTTAATTCAAAAATTGATTTTGAATTAAGATTTTAAGTTTTTATGTGAAAATTATTTATTAAGCTTTAATTTCAAGTAAATCTTCGATGTCTTTTTGATAAGGTCTTTTACCAAAAATGTTCTCTAAATCATCTTTAAAAATCACTTCTTTTTCAATTAGAATATCAGCTAGCATCATCAATTTATCTTTATTATCATTCAAAATTTGAATGGCTCTTTGGTATTGTCCTTCAATTAAAATTGAAATTTCTTTATCAATAGTAATAGCTGTATCCTCAGAATAT
This sequence comes from Flavobacterium sp., assembly GCF_043760115.1. Taxonomy (GTDB): domain Bacteria; phylum Bacteroidota; class Bacteroidia; order Flavobacteriales; family Flavobacteriaceae; genus Flavobacterium. The sequence goes on along the minus strand of NZ_JAYUPK010000036.1, from coordinate 20,648 downwards.
GGTTTGTTAAAATTATATTCACCTTGTCCAGACGAATCGTAATAAGTTACATTACCTAATTTTTCGTTTAATCCATAAATGGTAACCATTGCACGAGCTTGTTTTGTAACTTTTTCCAAATCTGATAATGCACCAGTAGAAATAGTATCAAAAACTACTTTTTCTGCAGCTCTTCCACCCATTGTTGCACACATTTCATCAAGCATTTGATCTGGACGAACTATTAATCTTTCTTCTGGTAAATACCAAGCTGCGCCAAGACTTTGTCCTCTTGGTACAATGGTAACTTTTATAAGTGGTGCTGCGTGTTCTAGCATCCAACTTACAGTTGCGTGTCCTGCTTCGTGAACTGCAATTGCTCTTTTTTCTTGTGGTGTTACAATTTTATTTTTCTTTTCTAAACCACCAACAATTCTGTCTACTGCATCAAGAAAATCTTGTTTATCTACTGCAGTTTTATTATTTCTTGCTGCAATTAATGCTGCTTCGTTACAAACGTTGGCAATATCTGCACCAGAAAATCCTGGTGTTTGTTTAGCAAGAAAATCGGTATCCAAACCTTCAACTTTTTTCAAAGGTGTTAAATGCACTTCAAATATTTCTTTTCTTTCACGAATGTCTGGTAAATCAACATAAATTTGTCTGTCAAAACGACCAGCACGCATTAATGCTTTATCTAAAACATCTGCTCTATTGGTTGCTGCTATAACAATTACGTGAGTATTTGTACCAAAACCATCCATTTCAGTAAGTAATTGATTTAGAGTGTTTTCACGCTCATCATTTCCTCCAGACATACTGTTTTTTCCTCTTGCTCTTCCAACTGCATCAATTTCATCAATAAAAATTATAGCAGGCGATTTGTCTTTGGCTTGTTTAAATAAATCTCTAACTCTAGAAGCACCAACTCCAACAAACATTTCAACAAAATCTGAACCAGATAATGAGAAAAAAGGAACTTTAGCTTCACCAGCAACGGCTTTTGCTAATAGTGTTTTTCCTGTTCCTGGAGGTCCAACTAATAAGGCACCTTTTGGAATTTTAGCACCAAGAGCTGTATATTTTTCTGGATTTTTTAAGAATTCTACAATTTCTTGTACTTCTTCTTTTGCACCTTCAAGTCCTGCAACATCTTTAAATGTAATTTTAACATCGGCTTTTTCGTCAAATAATTTTGCTCTAGATTTTCCAATATTAAAAATTTGTCCACCTGGACCACCACCAGCGCCACCAGACATTCTTCTCATTATGTAGATCCAAATTCCAATTAAAACTATAAAAGGTAAAAATCCAACAAGAATTTCTGTCCAATCACTTTTTTGTTTAAAATCATATTCTTTAATTTTATTATCTTGAACTGCTTTTATTAATTTATTTTCAAAATTTTGAGCATCAGCAATTTCAGAGGTGTAATGTGGTCCTTTATTTGGATTTCCAAAAACATCTTTTGCAATTTTTTTATTTGCTTTGTCTTTCATCGCTGCAGTAGTTAAAAAAACTTCTGCCTGCGATTTATTAAAAACGTTTATTTTATCAACTTGACCAGCATTTATTAATCCATCTAGTTTAGAGGATGATATTATTTTAGGATCTTGAGAACTAGTTCCACTGGAAATATTCAATACAATTAACATTGCAATAATAATTCCCGAAATCCACCAAGGACTAAATTTTATTCCGTTTGGTTTTTTATTTTCTGCCATTTTTTTTAGTAAATATTTTTAGTAATTGTTAGCAATTGATGTAATTTTGGCATCACCCCAAAGTCCTTCTATGTTGTAGTATTCGCGAATTTCTTTTTGAAAAACGTGAACAACTATACTTACGTAGTCCATTAAAACCCATTCGGCATTGTCTGTACCTTCAATGTGCCAAGGTTTATCTTTAATTTCTTTAGAAACTAATTTTTGAACCGAACCTACAATAGCGTTAACTTGTGTGTTTGAATTTCCGTTACAAATGACGAAGTAGTCACAAACGGCTGAATCTATTGCTCTTAAATCAAGAATTTCTATGTCATTTCCTTTAACTTCTTCTATTCCTTTTATTATATTTGCTAATAAAACATCTGTACTAACTGTATTTTTTGTCATTTAATTTTTTTGTATGTAATTTGCAAAGGTATCAAATTTTGTGATTATTTTTGATGCTTAACATAAGTTTAAACACTGTTTCACAAAAATACTTTTATGAATATTATCAAACTCGATGCCATAGATTCAACAAATGATTATTTGAAAGAATTATCTAGAGCTAAAATTGTAGATAATTTCACTATTGTTACAACAGAAAATCAAACTAAAGGCAAAGGTCAAATGGGTTCTGTATGGAAATCTGAAATTGGTAAGAATCTAACTATGAGTATTTTGATTAAAGATGTGTTGTTAAATGTAAATCAAATTTTCGATTTAAATATTGCTATATCACTTTCTGTTATTGAAGTTTTACAAGAGTATTCTATTCCAAAATTAACTATAAAATGGCCAAACGACATAATGTCAGAAAATAAAAAAATTGGTGGAATTTTAATAGAAAACAGTTTTAAAACTGACAACAAAATAGAATCTGTAGTTGGAATTGGGTTGAATGTGAATCAAAACCATTTTTTAGATTTACCAAAAGCTTCTTCTTTAACATTAATTTCTAGTTTAGAATATGATTTAGTAGAATTAATTTCAAAAATATTTTTACAAATTAAATTTAATTGCAAAAATTTAATTGCTAATAAAATAGATTTACTTTGGGAGAAGTACCATCAAAATTTGTTTAAAAAAGGAGTTCCAATGCCATTTGAAGCAGAAAATGAAACTAAGTTTATGGGAATTATGCTAGGTGTAACCAAAGAAGGAAAATTGGAAATTTTATTGGAAGATGATAGTTTGAAAACTTTTGGGATTAAGGAAATTGCGATATTGTATTGACTTATTTTACACAAAGGAATTTTAACCTCAAAGTTTGTCATTCTGTAGGAATCTCAAGTATCATTTATTTGTATAAAAAATTCCTACGGAATAACATCAGAAGTTAAAAATTGGATTTCTAAAATAAATTTGTCTCTTTTTTCTATATTTTTCTACTAAAGTTTACCCATATTCTCTGCCAAAGTCTCAATAAATTTAGATATTGGTCCTTTTATCATCATAGCCATCATTGCATTAAACTCTCCTTCAAAATGCAATTGTACTTCGCAAGAATTTGCTGCTAAAGTTTCAATAGTTGCAATAAGCGAAAATGGTAATTTATCACTTGCAGCATTTAAAATTATTTTAGAATTAGGAATTCCTTCTTTCAATCGTAATTTAATTTCTGGCATTCCTTTTAATCCAAAGTTAAAAATATCTTCGCCAAGAACTTCAAATTTTGAAATAGTTTCAGGCATTAATTTTTCGTAGTTTTTAACATTCGACAAGGCATTAAAAATATATTCTGATGATTTTTCTACGGTTACTTTTGGACTTTCTAAATTCATTATAAATTGTTTGTTGTTTTTAGTTTGTTGTTTGTTGTTTAAAATTGTCTTAGTCGTTAACCTTAAACTAAAAACTATAAACAATTTTATTTTATTTATTCCAAGTTGCTGGACTTTTTCTCCATTCTTGAAGTGTAATTTGTTCTTTTTCAGTTATGTATTGTTTTTCTACGGCCAATTCTAAAAGATGTTCGTAATTACTTAACGTGTGTAATTCTACATTTGCATTTTTAAAATTTTCTGTAGCAACATCAAATCCGTAAGAGAAAATTGCTAACATTCCTTTAACATTTGCTCCAGCTTCTTTTAAAGCTTCAACAGCAAGTAAACTACTATTTCCTGTAGAAATTAAATCTTCAATAACTACAATATTTTGTCCTTTTTGTAAAAAACCTTCCACTTGATTTTGTCTTCCGTGCTTTTTTGGCTCTGGTCTAACATACACAAATGGAAGCCCAAGCTCTTCTGCAACAAGTATGCCAATCCCAATTGCACCAGTTGCTACGCCAGCAATTACATCTGGTTTTCCATAAATTTGTTCAATTTGTTTAGAAAACTCATCTCGAATGTAATTTCTTATCGCTGGAAATGAAAGTGTTAAACGATTATCGCAATAAATTGGAGAATTCCAACCTGATGCCCACAAAAAAGGTGTTGATGGATTCAATTTAATTGCATTTATTTGCAAAAGTAATTCGGCAGTTTTTTCGGCTGTATCTTTATTAAAAATCATACTACAAATGTATAAAGTTTTTGTGAACGACAAACCACTTTTTTTGACAAATGAAATCGCTAAAGAAACCGATTTTCAATTGTTTTTACTTGAAAGTATTGATATTGAACAGCTTATCATTAAAATGTTTAATAATAAAATTTCTAAGGCATATTTGTATTATCCAGATGAGAAGGAAATTCTTAAAAAACTGAAAGAACAAATTCCGGTTAGAAAAGCTGGTGGCGGATTGGTTTACAATAAAAAAGGCGAAGTTTTATTTATTTTAAGAAACGGAAAATGGGATTTGCCAAAAGGTGGAATTGAAAAAGAAGAAGAAATAGAACATACAGCTTTGCGCGAAGTTGAAGAGGAAACAGGAGTAAATAAATTGCAGATTACCAAAAAGTTACAAAAAACATATCACATTTTTAAACGCAACGGAAAATACCGATTAAAGATTACACATTGGTACGAAATGACAACTACTTTTGAAGGAATTCCTGTTCCTCAAGAAAATGAAGGCATTGAAAAAGTAGCTTGGCTTAATCCAGAACAAATTAAAGAAGCACTTAAAAATTCTTATGAAAATATTAAGTTATTGTTTGAAGAGGAAATTTTCCAAAGATAATTAATTCAAAACTCGATAAATAGGATATTGCAAGTGAGCTTTTTCATAATAAATTGAATTTTTATGAACCCATTCTAGTTGTGCTTCTGGGTTTTCTGCAAATGCTTTATTGTCTTTTTTCTTTTGTTCTAATTGTTCTCTTAATTTCGGATTTTTGTTCAAATAATCATTCGCCAAATCTTCGAAAACATATTCAGAATATCCTTCTTTTTGTTGCAATATTGTATCAAAAAAATTCCAATTAAAATAACTGTCAACTGCATCTGGTTCTAATGTTTCTAATAAAAATTTAACTCCTTTTTGCGCTGTAGAAACTATATAATCTCCTTTTATAAATAACATTTTTACAATAGATTTAGTTATAGTTGTAGCATTATGAGGATAATGTCCTTCATAGGCATTTTTAGACGTTTTATAATCGACAATTTTATAACTTTCTACTTCAATAATTGTATCATTTTTTATTTTTGAAAAAGCAATTTTATTCAATTTTAATAAATCAATTACTGGCCAAAATCCTTGCGGAATTACATAAGCATTTGGAATAATTATTTCCTTTGCGGATTTATAATCTGCTAAAAACGGAATCTCTTTTTTATAAGGTTTTGTTCTGTCATAAAACAATCGTTTTCCTGTAGTTACATCGCTTTTTTTATAACTTCCTTCATAGCCCAAAAACGGAATTTTAGTAACTTTAGTTGTGTCAATTGCCCATTTTAAAGTGTATGTGTCATTGGGTTTAAATTGGTTTTCGTTTTCAATTCGTTTTTCTTTTATGGTTTTATAATTTTCATTGGTATAATTCATCGTGGCAACCATAAATTCATAAGTTACTTTAACTCGTTCAGCATATTTTTTTAGCATATGTGTTTCAACAACAAACCCAATAGAATTAAACAACGAAGTGTAACCTGTTGCATATCTTGGACTATCAAAAAATTGTTCAAAACCATTTTCTGGTGTACCTTTCCAAATATTAACATAAGGCGTAGTTTCAATCTTTTTTTGTTGCAATTCTTTTAAAATTGAAGGAGATAATTTATCTCTCATAAAATTGCCCAATGTTGTTCCTAATTTTTTAGGTTCAGTCATTATATAAGTCAATGTATATTGATAATCTGCGCCATTACTAACATGATTGTCTATAAAAATATCTGGATTAAAAGTGTGATAAATTTCAACAAAACTTTTGGTATTTTTAGTATCACTTTTTATAAAATCTCTATTCAAATCGAAATTTCTTGCGTTTCCTCTAAAACCATATTCTTCTGGTCCGTTTTGATTTACTCTAGTCGTTGAATTTCTGTTTAAAAAACCACCAATATTATAAACTGGAATGGCAACTAAAATTACATTATCAGGATTTTTTAATTTATCAGTAGCTAAATCTCTGTAAAACTGCATTGTAGCATCAATTCCGTCTGGTTCGCCAGCATGAATTCCGTTATTTATTAAAATCACAGCTTTTTTAGATGAAGCATCAAAATTGAATTTTTTATCTTTATCAAATAACACTACTTGCAGTTTTTCACCACTATCAGTCAATCCCATTTCAATAACTTTTATGGTTTCAAAATCAGCATCTAAGTTTTGATAATAATTTATACATTGTTGATATGTAGTTGTTTGATTTCCGTTTCCTTTTTCAAATGGTGTTTGAAGTGTAACCGTTATTTGTGAAAACATAGAAGTCGAAATCAGTAAAAAAAGAAATTTTAAAAATCGCATAATGGTATTTTTATTTGATTTTCAAATGTAATTAAAATTTTCAACTTCAAAAATCAATCTCAATTTCAAAAATCAATCTCAACTTCAAATGTCAATCTCAACTTCAAAAATCAATTTCAACTTCAAAAATCAATATCAACTTCAAAAATCAATATCAACTTCAAAAATCAAATTTGTTCAATAATTAATTTCAAAAATTATATTACAAAACCTTAAACTCGAAACCTTAAACTTGAAACCTACAACTTGAAACCTTAAACTCGAAACTTAAAAAAAACCTACCTTTGCAAAATGAATAAAAATATACATTCCAACAATTTACTTTTAAATCTTGGTATTGAAAGTTTAAATGAAATGCAAGAAATGGCACAAAATGCTATTTTAAATGATGCCAATATTTTATTACTTTCTCCAACTGGTTCTGGAAAAACGTTAGCTTTTTTACTTCCGATATTTGAAATGTTGCAACCAGAAATTGCTGGAGTTCAATGTTTAATTTTAGTTCCATCAAGAGAATTGGGTTTGCAAATTGAGCAAGTTTGGAAAAAAATGGGAACAGATTATAAGGTAAATGTCTGTTATGGCGGACATTCTATTGATACCGAAATTAAAAATTTATCTAATCCACCAGCTGTTTTAATTGGAACTCCAGGTAGAATTGCCGATCATATTGACAGAGCAACTTTTAAAACTGATAAAATTGAGACTTTAATTCTGGATGAATTTGATAAATCATTACAACTTGGTTTTCATGAGCAAATGTCTTTTATCATTGGAAAATTAACTAAATTAAATAAACGAGTTTTAGTTTCGGCAACGTCGGATATTGAAATTCCAAAATATACACGAGTAGTAAATCCAACAGTTTTAGATTTTATTCAAACAGAAGATGAGAATTCTAATTTGTCTTTAAAAATGGTAGTTTCTAAAGAAAAAGATAAAATTAATTCACTTTTTAACTTAATTTGTTCTTTAAAATCGCAATCGGCAATTGTTTTTTGTAATCATCGTGATGCTGCAGAACGAATTAGCGATTCGTTGAATGAAAAAGGAATTTATTCAACCTATTATCATGGCGGAATGGATCAAGACGAACGTGAACGAGCATTGATTCAGTTTAGAAACGGAAGTGTGAGTTATCTTGTTACAACAGATTTAGCCGCAAGAGGTTTGGATATTCCAGAAATGAAACACGTAATTCATTATCATTTACCATCAAAGGAAGATGAATTTACTCATAGAAATGGTAGAACTGCCAGAATGTTATCCTCAGGAACAGCTTACATAATTGCTCATGAAAGTGAGAAAAAAATGGAGTATTTAGATTATAAAATGACAGTTTTAAATGTTGATAATGCTAAGTCATTACCAAAACCACCAGAGTTTCAAACCATTTACATAAGTGGTGGAAAGAAAAATAAATTGAATAAAATTGATATTGTAGGTTTCTTTTCTCAAAAAGGAAAACTTGAAAAAGGTGATTTAGGATTGATAGAAGTAAAAGATTTTATTTCGTTTGCGGCAGTGAAATTCAATAAAGTAACTCCTTTGTTAGCCAATATTCGTGAAGAAAAAATGAAAGGTAAAAAGTTTAAAATTGAAGTGGCTCGAAAAGTTGTTAAGAAAGAAGAGTAGTTTTCTTAGTATTCAGTGATCAGTTTTTAGTGATCAGTTTTAAAATTTGCAGATTTTCAAAATTAAAATTCTACTAAAACTTTTAATTTTTAAAAAAGTGTCATTGATTTAAAAATTTTATTCGATTTGACAGAACACTAATTAGTGGTCATTTTTAAAATTTGCATATTTTCAAAATTAAAATTCTACTAAAACTTTTAATTTTTAAAAAAGTATCATTGATTTAAAAATTTTATTCGATTTAACTGAACACTGAATACTGAACACTGATCACTGAATACTACTTAATTCTTAAATAAAAGTTTCACAATTTTATCTTTTCCTGCGGCAATTGCAGTTGTATCATTTATAAATCGTATTGTATACAAGGTTGTGTCTGATGAAAATTGTTTCCAAGAATCACCGCTATCGCTAGAGTAAAATAAACCATTTAATCCTACACAAACCAATTGATTTCCGTTACTGTTTGGGACAAATTGAATGCAAGAAGCATATCCAAAACCTGTGTTTTCGCCAACCAATTTCCAAGTTTTTCCTCCATTTTTGGTTATCGCTTTGTTTTGAAAGTTTTGATTTGGTTTTTCATAATTTCCTCCAGCTATAAATCCTATTTTATCATTATAAAAATCGGCAGTAAAAATTCCGGTCATAGCTTCGCCTTGAACAATTGGAGTTTCATACACTTTCCAAGAATTTCCTTTATCCGAAGAAAAGAAAACTCTAGATTTTTTTCCGCCAGAAACTATCCAAGTATTATTGTCTTTAATAATTATATTGGTATTGCTTGCTGCAAATGCTGCTTCGCCTTCAATAATTTTAGGTAATTTTTCACACGGAATTTTGTTCCAAGTTGCTCCGCCATCACGAGTTACAATAATGCAAAAACAATTTTCTATTGGATCGCCAATTGCAATTCCTTCGTTATCGTTCCAAAACTGCATGCTATCATAAAATACTTTTTCATTTTTTTCTTCATATACTAATTTCTTTTGAACCAAATCTTTAGAAAACTTATATAACAAAGCAGGATTTCCTACGTTTAAAATAAAAATTGAATTGGTTGTTTGTGCAATACTTCTAAATTCCATTTTAATAGAATCTTTATTTAATTGACGTTGCATTTTATTTTCATCAATAATGCTTAAAAATCCAACTCTGTTTTTATCTGCAGCGTACCAAATCTTATTATTAGAAACTGTAATTGCTCTTATGCTAATTTTATCAATTAGAATTGTATCAATTTTTACAGATGTAAAGATTTTTTCTGTTGCAATATTAGATGATTTACAAGAAATTAAAACAACAGAAATTAATAGCAGGCATAGCGTTTTATTCATAATAATAGTTATTAATTTGATGCTAATATACAAATAGTAATTGTTAATGATTTGTGAATACAGATTATTGGCACAAAAATTGGAATGCTCAAAAAGTATGCTATTATAAACTAAAATATATTTATTATGAAATCCAAATTATTTTTATCATCGTTATTGAGTTTGCTTTTCGCAAGTTCATTGGTTGCTCAAGATAGAACAACAGTTAACGCAACAAGTTCTGAAATAAGTGACAATCTCGATTTGAGAGCAGTTGCATCAATTTTTGGAGATTCTAAAGATCTAGAAGATTTTGAAAGACGTTTAAATGATCCAGAAACACAAATTTCTAATTTAGATTTAAACAATGATAATCAAGTAGATTATTTACGAGTTATAGAATCTGTAGAAGGAAACACGCATTTAATTGTTGTACAATCTGTAATTGGAAGAGATGTTTTTCAAGATGTAGCGACAGTTGAAGTTGAAAAAGATAGAAATAATAATGTACAAGTTCAAGTAGTTGGTGATGTTTATATGTATGGTTCAAATTATATTTATGAACCAGTTTATGTTACTAGACCAATTATATATACTCATTTTTGGGCTCCAGTTTACACGCCTTATTATTCTTCTTGGTATTGGGATTATTATCCAACGTATTACACATTTTGGAATCCTTGTCCAATTTTTAGATACAGACATAATGTTGGACTTTGGATAAACTTTAGCCACAGTTATAATTATTCTTATACTAGAAGATGTGAAGTTGCCTACAATAATTATTATGGAAGAAGAAGTAATGGTTATGAAAGACAATATCCAAATCGTTCGTTTTCAGATAGAAATTCTGGATACAGTAATCGTCGTGAATTAGAAGTTGCAAGACCAACTAGAGATGTTGCTTTTGCAAATGATAGAAATACTACTAGAAATAATGCGAATACACCAGTAAGAAATTCTACTACAAGAAATAACAATTCAACAGTTAGAGAATCAGGAACTATTAGAACATCTGAAAATACACCAGTAAGAAATTCAACAACAAGAAATAACAATTCAACAGTTAGAGAATCTGGAACTATTAGAACATCTGAAAATACACCAGTAAGAAATTCTAATGCATCACCAAGACAATCTGTAGAACAAAGACAAAGTTCAACCCAGCAAAGAAGTTACGAATCTGCTCCAAGACCAAGTACTCCACAAGCATCTTCTTCTAGAAGTTCTGGTGGTTCATCTAGAGGAAATTCAGAAACTAGAGCAAGCAGAAGATAAATCTTATAAAATTAAATCTAAAAGCACTGAAAAATATTCGGTGCTTTTTTTATTTCAATTATTTAAAAGTGATACCTTTGTACTCTTTTTTAATAAATATATATGAGTTCTCAAAATCATAATCAACTTCATTCAAAACTTTCGGCTGCAGGTTTACTTATTACATTAGGAATTATTTATGGTGACATTGGTACATCGCCACTTTATGTAATGAAATCTATAATTGGCGGATATGCAATTTCTAGAGACATTGTTTTAGGTGGAATTTCATGTGTGTTTTGGACATTAACATTACAAACTACTTTAAAATATGTTATAATAACCTTGAGCGCAGACAATCATGGCGAAGGAGGAATTTTTGCATTGTATGCACTAGTAAAAAGAACAAAAGTTCAATGGCTAATTGTGCCAGCAATTATTGGCGGAAGCGCACTACTTGCAGATGGAATAATTACGCCACCAATTTCTGTTTCTGCAGCGGTTGAAGGTATAAAAACATTTTATCCTTCAATGACAACTGAAAATATACAGATAATTGTAATATGTATTTTATTTTTACTATTTACTATTCAACAGTTTGGTTCTAAGTTAGTTGGAAAGTTTTTTGCGCCAATAATGTTATTGTGGTTTACAATGCTTGGAGTTTTAGGTATAATTCAAATATCAAATGATTTTTCTGTTTTTAATGCTATAAATCCATATTATGCCTATGAGTTATTGATGATTCACCCAGAAGGATTCTTTGTACTTGGAGCAGTTTTTTTATGTACTACCGGAGCAGAAGCATTATACTCTGATATGGGACACTGTGGTAGAAAAAATATAAGAATAAGTTGGATTTTTGTTAAAATAATGTTGCTTCTAAACTATTTTGGTCAAGGCGCTTATTTAATAAGTCAAGAAGGTAAAACATTAATTCAATTAGGTGGAGTTGATGGAAATCCATTTTATTTAATGATGGAAACATGGTTTCAGCCAATAGGAGTAATAATTGCAACAATGGCAGCTGTAATTGCTTCTCAAGCTTTAATAAGTGGTTCATTTACATTGATAAATGAAGCAATGAGATTGAATTTTTGGCCTAAAGTAAAAATAAAATATCCAACTGAGTTGAAAGGGCAACTTTACATTCCATCTATAAACTGGTTACTGTTTTTAGGATGCGTTGGAATTGTTTTATATTTTAAAAAATCCAGTGAAATGGAGCATGCTTATGGATTAGCAATTGTACTTTGCATGATTATGACAACGGTATTGTTAAATTTTTATTTAATAATGAAAAGAGTAAAATGGTATTTTATTGGTGCACTAATTTCAATTTATTTAGTAATAGAACTTAGTTTTTTAGCAGCAATTTTACCTAAATTTATTCATGGTGGTTTTGTAACTTTAATTATTGCTATAGTTTTAATTTCTATAATGGCAACTTGGTATATGGCCAAAAAAATAAGCCATAGTTATACTAAAATTGTAAAGATTAATGATTACAAAAAAGTACTTGCAGAGTTGAGTGTAGATTTATCAATTCCAAAATATGCAACACATTTAGTATACATGACTAATGCTAATAGAGTTGAAGAAATTGAAGAGAAAGTAATGTATTCTATTCTTCAAAAACGACCAAAACGTGCTGATATTTATTGGTTTGTACATGTTAATATTTTAAATGAACCTTACAAAAAAGAATTTAGAGTTACTCCGATAGTAATTGACGATATTTATAGAATTGATTTTTATTTGGGCTTTAGAGAACCTACTAAAATAAATCTTATGTTTAAAGAAGTAATTAAAGATATGGTTAAAAATGGAGAAGTAGATATTACAAGTAGGTATGAGTCATTAAATAAAAATAATATTATTGGCGATTTTAAATTTGTTCTGTCTGAGAAATTTCTTTCTAACGATAGTGATTTAACTTTCTTTGAAAAAGTGGTTATGAATTCCTATTTCTTAATGAAAAAATTTAGTTTATCTGAACAAAAAGGTTTTGGATTAGATAATAGCTCTGTTAAAATAGAACAATTTCCAATGGTTCTTCACGCTCCAGAAATTATAAATATGAAACGAAGAGAATGTCCTGTTGATTAATTAATTAAATAGCATTTCAACAATTTTAAAGAAGTATTCTAAAAATCTAAAAAGGTTTTACAGAATACTTCTTTGTTTCTAGTAAAAAGCAATACCTTTGCACGCTGATTTTTAATACCATGAGATTACACCGAAATTTAGTTTACACCACAATAGATTCTTTAAATGCAATATTTAATGAAGCAGAATATGCTGATAAAGTAGTTGCAAGAGCACTAAAAAAAGATAAACGTTGGGGAAGTTCTGATAGAAAATTTGTTGCCGAAACCATTTATGAAGTCGTTAGATGGAAAAGACTTTATGCTGAAATAGCTGAGGTTAAAGAACCATATACTAGAGATAATATTTGGAGAATGTTTGCCACTTGGGCAGTTTTAAGAGGTTACCCAATTCCAGATTGGAAACAACTTGAAGGAACACCAGAACGCAAAATTAAAGGAAGATTTGATGAATTGTCTAAAATTAGAGCAATAAAAGAATCTATTCCAGATTGGATGGATGAACTTGGTGTTAAAGAACTTGGAGAAAAAGTTTGGAGTAAAGAAATTACAGCTCAAAACCAACAAGCTAAAGTTATTCTTAGAGTAAATACTTTAAAAACAACCAAAGAAAAATTACGTGCTACTTTAATGGATTTGAATATTGAAACCGAATTTATTAAAGACAATACAGACGCTTTAGTTTTAAAAGAAAGAGCCAATGTTTTTTTAACAGATGCTTTTAGAGAAGGAATGTTTGAAGTACAAGATGCATCGTCGCAACTTGTAGCAGCATTTTTAGATGTAAAACCAGGAATGAGAGTTGTTGATACTTGTGCTGGCGCAGGCGGAAAAACATTACACATGGCATCTTTGATGGAAAATAAAGGTCAATTAATTGCAATGGATTTGTATGAAAGCAAACTAAAACAATTAAAATTAAGAGCCAAAAGAAATGGTGCTTTTAATATTGAATATAAAATTATAGATTCTACCAAAGTAATAAAAAAATTACATGAAAAAGCAGATAGAGTTTTAATTGATGCGCCTTGTAGCGGACTTGGAGTATTAAAAAGAAATCCAGATGCTAAGTGGAAATTACAACCAGAATTTATTGAAAACATAAAAAAAATTCAAGCTGAGGTTTTAGAAAGCTATTCTAAAATTGTTAAGCCAGGAGGAAAATTAGTATATGCAACTTGTTCAATTTTACCATCAGAAAATCAAGAACAAATTAAACATTTTTTAACTACTGATATTGGTAAAAGTTTTACCTTTGTTAAGGATTCTAAATTATTGGCATCAGAAGATGGTTATGATGGATTTTACATGGCATTATTAGAACGAAAATTATAAAAAACCCCAAATGAAAAAAAACTTTACCCTACTAGTATTTTTACTTATTTTTTCAATAGGTTATTCTCAAGTTCCTTCAGGATATTACAACACTGCAACTGGAACAGGTTATACTTTAAAAACGCAATTGTATAACATAATTAATAATCATGTAGATCAAGGTTATTCGGGTTTATATACAACTTATTTAACTTCTGATAAAGATTTTTTTTACGAAAATGATGGTACATTATTAGATATGTATACTGAAAATCCTACTGGACCAGAATGTTCATTTACTTATGGAACAAACCAAGATGATGGTTCTGGAGGAACAGCAGAATGTGAAAAGTATAACAGAGAACATATAATTCCACAATCTGTTTTTGGTAGTGGAGTTACACCAATGTATTCTGATGCTCATTCTGTAGTACCATCAGATAAATATGTAAATGCTCAACGTGGTAATTTTCCATATGGAAGGGTAAACATAGCTACTAATACTTACACCAATGGAGGAAAAAAAGGTAATAATTTAGATTCAGGATATTCTGCTGGATATTCTAGCACGGTTTTTGAACCTATAGATGCCTTTAAAGGAGATATTGCAAGAATGATTTTATATTTTGCCACACGTTATGAAAACGAAGTTGGTAGCTGGACTTATACTATGTTTAACGGAACTTCCAACCAAGTTTTTACTACGACTTCATTAAATATTTTAATAACTTGGCATAATAATGATCCAGTTAGCAATAGAGAAATAGTGCGAAATAATGCAATTTATAATCGTCAAGGAAATAGAAATCCATTTATAGATCGTCCAGAATATGTATGTCAAATATGGGCTTCTGCTTGTGCAGCACTTAGTAATCCAACTATTGAATTTGCTTCAATAAGTGTTTATCCAAATCCAACTACCGATAACAAAATTAATATTGATAGTGAAATTGCAATTGAAGAAATTCAATTAATAAACATCAACGGTCAAATTATAAAAGAAATTAAAAATCCAATTTTTACAAATAATTCCTATTCTTTAGAAAATTTGCCTCAAGGATTTTACTTCTTAAAGTTAACATCTAACAATCAATCTTTAGTTAAAAAAGTTGTTATAAATTAATATTTTTAGAAATAAAAAGTATAAAAAAATACCTCATAAATTTTATGAGGTATTTTTTTATGTAAAAATTTTATTCTTCTTCTTCAACTTCGTGAGAGTTGGTATAACTACGCCATTTATCAATGCAATCTGCCATATCTTTTGGGATTTCAGTATCAAAACGCATAAATTCTCTAGTTGTCGGATGTTCAAATCCTAACGTTTTTGCGTGCAATGCTTGTCGAGGCAAAGTTTTAAAACAATTGTCTATAAATTGTTTGTATTTTGTAAAAGTGGTTCCTTTTAAAATTAAATTTCCACCATAACGTTCGTCATTAAAAATAGTATGACCAATATGTTTTAAATGAACACGAATTTGATGTGTTCTTCCAGTTTCCAATTTGCAAGAAATTAATGTAACATAACCTAATCTTTCAAGAACTTTATAATGTGTTATTGCTGGCTTTCCAATTTCAGGATCGGCAAAAACCGCCATTTGCATTCTATCTTTTACATGTCGTGCAATATTTCCTTCAATTGTTCCTTCTTCTTCTTTTACATTTCCCCAAACTAGTGCAATGTATTCTCTTTCAGATGTTTTAGCTTCAAATTGTTTGGCTAAATGTGTCATTGCAGCATCAGTTTTTGCTACAACCAAAAGTCCTGATGTATCTTTATCAATTCTATGAACTAATCCTGGTCGTTCAGAACTATTTAAGGGTAAATTATCAAAATGATAGGCCAATGCATTTACCAATGTTCCAGTATAATTTCCGTGTCCTGGATGAACTACAAATCCTGGAGGTTTATTAATTACCAATAATGCATCGTCTTCATAAACAATATCTAAAGGAATATTTTCTGGTAAAATAGTATTGTCATAAGGTGGATGTGTAAGCATAATGCGAACTACATCTAATGGTTTTACTTTGTAATTCGATTTTACAGCAACATCATTAACATAAATATCACCATTTGTAGCAGCATTTTGAATTTTATTTCTAGTAGCATTCTGAATAAAACCCATCAAAAATTTATCTATTCGTAAAAGCGCTTGACCTTTAGGAACTTCAACCTTAAAATGTTCAAATAAATCGTCTTCTAGTTCTGGAACTTCGTTGTTATTATTCATTCGGAATGGTGTCTAATATCTTTTTTTCAGCTTCTTGAACTATAGAATCGGTTTCAGTTTCATCAAATACTACTTTTCCGTCACCAAGAACTAAATCAATCTTGGTAGATTTTAAAACTTTCATACCTTGTTTAACTTCTTTTCCGTTCATCATCATCTTTAAAACCATGTCTTTTCCAAGATATGGAACATAAGTAATTGTACCTTCTTGAAGTCCAATTGCTTTTAATGTTGGCACAGCTTGACGATAGGTTTTCTCAATTAAATCTGGTATTGCAACCATTTTATATGTAGCAGCATTTATTTTTAAATAAATTGTTCTTCCACCTTTTACTTTAGATCCAGCAGTTGGTTCTTGTTGTACAATTGTAAGTTTTGGAAAATTTGGTCTATAATCTACAGTATCAATAATTTCATAAGTTAAATTAAGAGCATCTAGTTTATCTTCAACTTGTTCTGGTGTAAGTTTTGCCAAATTTGGAACTGTAGTTTCATCACCATGATTGGTCACAAAAGTTATCCAGTGAAAAAACAAATAGGTTACAACTGCAAGAATAGCAATTGCTGCAAGTAATTGTGCAAAAAAGACGCGACTAGTGAGATATTTTGTAAAACTCATATAAAATTTATTTATCGCAAAGATATAATTTTTAGTATCAACATTTATGCTATTTTTGTGTAGTAATTAAAATAAAATATTCAATGAACGTAGCAGTAGTTATGGGCGGATATTCTGATGAATCAGTAATATCTTTGCGAAGTGGACAATTAATTCTGAATCATATTAATAAAACAAAATACAACTCATTTGAAATTCATATTTTAAAAGATGCTTGGTATTGTTTACTTGATGGAGAAAAATTTCCAATTAACAAAGCCGATTTTTCATTTGACAAAGAAAACACAACTACAAAATTCGATGTAATTTTAAACACTGTTCATGGTACACCAGGAGAAGATGGACATTTACAAGCGTATTGGGAATTGCTTGACATTCCATATTCTGGTTGCAATTATTATCAATCTAGTTTAACTTTTAACAAGCGCGATACACTTTCTGTCTTGTCTAAATTTGATATTCCAAAAGCCAAATCTATTTATATTTCTAAAGGTGATGCAATTAATCCGAACCAAATCATTGACGAATTGGAATTGCCATTTTTTGTAAAACCCAATCAATCTGGAAGTTCGCTTGGCGTTTCTAAAGTTGATAAAATTGAAGATTTGAATAAAGCATTAGAATTTGCTTTCGCCGAAGACAATGATATTTTAATAGAATCCTATTTAAAAGGAAGAGAAGTTTCGGTTGGAGTTTTAAAATACAAAGGAGAAACTAAAGTATTAGGAATTACAGAAATACTTTCTCAGAATAATTTCTTCGATTATGAAGCTAAATATTTAGGTAAATCGGAAGAAATTACGCCGGCAAAATTAGATTTAGAAATAGAAAATAAAGTTATTGAAACGGCCAAAAAAGTGTATGAAGCACTTGGAATGTCTGGATTTTCTAGAACAGATTTTATAATTATGAATGATGTTCCACATTTTATAGAAATTAATACTAATCCAGGTTTATCTCCACAAAGTATTTTTCCGCAACAGGCAACATTTGCTAAAATTGAAATGATAGATTTGTTGGATAATGAAATAGAATTGGCTTTGAAAAGAAAACCTATTTGGAAAAAATAAAATTTTAATTAGAAATTTTTAAATTATGAAAAAAGCACTATTTCCAGGTTCGTTTGATCCAATTACACTTGGACATTTTGATATTATTAAAAGAAGTTTACCACTTTTTGATGAAATAATTGTTGCCATTGGTGTTAATGCAGAAAAGAAATATATGTTTTCACTTGAAGATAGAAAACGTTTTATCGAAGAAGCTTTCGCTGATGAACCAAAGGTTTCTGTAATAACTTATGAAGGATTGACAATAGATTTATGTAGAAAACTAAAAGCGCAATTTATACTTCGTGGATTAAGAAATCCAGCCGATTTTGAATTTGAAAAAGCCATTGCGCACACCAACAGAAGATTGTCTAAAATTGAAACTGTTTTTCTTTTAACAGCAGCCAAAACCTCTTATATTTCTTCGAGTATCGTAAGAGATGTTATTAGAAATGGTGGCGAATATGAAATGCTTGTACCTGATTCTGTGAGAGTTGTAAAATAGTTGTGAGTTGTGAGTTTTGAGTTGTGTGTTATGGTTTAACTATACTTCTTCTTTCATAATGTAAGTAGTGATCACAATTTCTAATTATTTTATAAACATAAAATCTGTCAAAACTTAAAATTATAAACTCACAACTCAAAACTCATAACTCACAACAAAAATTAGCGTTTAACTTTTTTATCACGATACTGTTGTAATAATTTTTTGCTAAAATCTTCTTCAGCTTTTTTAAGTTTTAAAATTTTTACTGCAGGTAAAACTCCTTTTAAACTCGCAACAAATTTTTTCTTTAATTGATGTAATTCCTCATCATTACTTTCCATTTGATTTAGAATAGTTGTTGCTTCTTTTTCGGTTAGTTTATCAATAGAATCTTCTTTAGATCTATCTATAAAACTTTTCATTTTCTGTTTTCTTATTTCTTGTTGTTTCTCGTCAAATGCATTGTACAGAGGCCAGAATTTTGCAGCTTCATCACTAGTTAAATTTAATTCAGTAGTAATATAAGCTATTTTTAACGCTTTAATTTGTTCCTTTTTTTCTTTAAAATCTCCTTTTCTTTGTCCAAAAGAAACAATTGATAATAATAAAAGTAATGCAGTTATAAATTTAATTTTACACATATTTTTAGTTTTACTTTTTTGGAATTCGTTACTCTTTAATTTCATAATTATTTTTTTAGTTTGTAATATAATTTTCAATATTTGAATCCTCTAAAATTGCATTTTCAAGTGTTGCATCATCTAGAGAAGTTTCTTGTTTCAAGTTCGCAATATCACCATCGTCTAGCAAATTTATAATGTCATCATCAGTAATTGTCGAATGGTTAGAAATGTAATATTCAAGTTCTGTATTGTAATTTTCATCAGCATTTTCATTAAATATATTCATTACAAGAATTGTAAATGCTATAACCAAAATTGCTGCAACACTGTAAAACCAATTTTTATTTCTACCATAAAACGAAATCACTTTAGGTTCTTCAACTGCTAATTTCGCTAACAATCTGCTAGAAAAATCATCAAAGTAGTTGTCTGGAGTTTTAAATCCAGTAGCTATTTTTGGGTTAGTTTCAATTTTAAAATCATTCATATATATAAGACAATTAATAATGTAAAAGGTTTAATTGGTTTTCATAAAATCTTCAATTTTTTTCACAGCAATATGATACGATGCTTTTAATGCACCAACAGAAGTTCCAAGAATTTCGCTCATATTTTCATATTTTAACTCTTGAAAATACTTCATTTTAAAAACCAATTGTTGTTTTTCTGGTAAAAGCGCTATTGCTTTTTGCAACTTTATCTCAATTTCATTTCCGTTAAAGTATACGTCGCTTTGCAAATTTTCTACAATTTTACTTTGCATTTCTTGGCTTGTAGTGCTGTTTCGCTTGGCTTTACTGTTTATAAAAGTAATCGCTTCATTGGTTGCAATTCTATACATCCACGAAAAAAGTTTGCTTTCACCTTTAAAATTTTTCAAATATTGAAACACTTTTATAAACGTATTTTGCAACACATCATCAGCATCATCGTGGTTTAAAACAATAGTTCTAATATGATTGTACAAAGGTTTTTGAAAATCGCGCACCAATTTTACAAACGCAACATTTTGCGTCTGCGGATGCAATAATTCTTTTATAAAATCCTTTTCGTCTTGCAAAGTCACAATTTAACTATTAGAATAAAGATACTTGAAAAGGTTTAATCTGAACTTGTTTCAGATTCTTTTTAAAATATTTTAGAACTTGTTTCAGATTCTTT
The DNA here is from genome assembly GCF_043760115.1 of Flavobacterium sp. Taxonomy (GTDB): domain Bacteria; phylum Bacteroidota; class Bacteroidia; order Flavobacteriales; family Flavobacteriaceae; genus Flavobacterium. Next base: position 305 of record NZ_JAYUPK010000036.1, on the reverse strand, counting down.
TTAAAATATTTTAGAACTTGTTTCAGATTCTTTTTAATATATTTTAGAACTTGTTTCAGATTCTTTTTAATATATTTTAGAACTTGTTTCAGATTCTTTTTTAAAATATTTTAGAACTTGTTTCAGATTCTTTTTAAAATATATTGATTTACTCTGAACTTGTTTCAGATACTTTTTAATATATTTTAGAACTTGTTTCAAATTCTTTTTTAATTTATTTTAGAAGCAAATGTTTTGGGAATAGTTATAATCCATTTTCCAGCTTTCCATTGCAATCTTTGGTTGCGGTTTTAGCAAATCGAAAA
>NZ_JAYUPK010000035.1:0-27646 GCF_043760115.1 Flavobacterium sp. | reverse complement strand
AATTTAAAACAGAAATTGCCAATTCTAGAACATTTAGTTTTCTTCATGAATTAGAAGATTTATTAGAAAACGGTTTAATAAAAGGTGGCGATTTAAATAATGCAATTGTATATGTAGATAAAGATATTTCAACATCTACAATGGAAAATCTTAAAGTTGCTTTTGGAAAAGATAAAATTTCTGTTAAACCAAACGGAATTCTTGATAACTTAACATTACATTATCCTAACGAAGCTGCACGTCATAAATTACTAGATGTGGTTGGCGATTTAGCATTAATTGGCGTTAGAATAAAAGGTAAAGTTATAGCCAACAAACCTGGACATTTTGTAAACACACAATTTGCCAAAAAAATGTCTAAAATTATTAAGATAGAACAAAAAAATCATGTTCCTTCTTTCAATTTAAATTTAGAACCATTGATGGATATTCATAAAATTATGAGTATTCTTCCGCACAGACCACCATTTTTATTTATTGATAGAATTATCGAAATGTCAGCAAGTCATGTTGTTGGGATGAAAAATGTTACAATGAATGAAGGTTTTTTTGTAGGCCATTTTCCAGAAGCACCAGTTATGCCAGGCGTAATTATTGTTGAGGCAATGGCACAAACAGGCGGAATATTAGTTTTAAGTACTGTTCCAGATCCAGAAAATTATTTAACTTATTTTATGAAAATTGATAATGTTAAGTTCAAACATAAAGTACTTCCTGGCGATACATTAATTTTTAAATGCGATTTAATCACGCCAATACGTAGAGGAATTTGTCATATGCAAGCGTATGCTTTCGCAAATGGAAAACTAGTTGCCGAAGCTGAATTAATGGCTCAAATAGCAAAAAAGCAATGAAATAAATAGTTTATAGTTTATTGTTTTTGATTTATAGTTAATAAATTTTAACAAACCAAAAACAACAAACAACAAACCATAAACCAAACAATATATGAATCAACCGTTAGCTTATGTTCATCCTGGTGCAAAAATTGCCCGAAATGTTGTAATTGATCCATTTACAACAATTCATAATAATGTAGTAATTGGCGAAGGAACTTGGATTGGTTCTAACGTAACTATTATGGAAGGCGCACGAATTGGTAAAAATTGCAATATTTTTCCAGGTTCTGTAATTTCTGCTGTGCCACAAGATTTAAAATTTGGAGGTGAAGATTCACTTGCAATAATAGGTGATAATACTACTGTAAGAGAATGTGTTACCATAAATAGAGGAACAATTGCTTCTGGTCAAACTAAAATTGGAAAGAATTGTTTAATTATGGCAACGGCACATATTGCACACGATTGTCATATTGGCGATAATGCAATTATTGTAAATGGAGTTGCGCTTGCAGGTCACGTAATTGTTGGCGATTATGCAATAATTGGTGGTTTGGCAGCAATTCATCAATTCATTCATATTGGAGATCACGCAATGGTTTCTGGTGGTTCTTTGGTTAGAAAAGACGTTCCACCATTTACAAAAGCTGCAAAAGAACCTTTATCTTATGTAGGAATTAATTCTGTGGGATTAAGAAGAAGAGGTTTTACAACTGAAAAGATTAAGGAAATTCAAGATATTTACAGAATTTTGTATCAAAAAAATTATAATACAACGCAAGCATTAGGAATTATTGAAGCCGAAATGGAAGCAACACCAGAACGAGATGAGATAATTCAATTCATTAGAAATTCTTCTCGTGGCGTTATGAAGGGATATTCTGGAGGATATTAGAAAGTTTGTGGTTTTTAATTTATGGTTTATAGTTAAATAAATCATTATCAAGCAACAAACTATAAACAACAAACAATAAAAACTAAAAACAATTATATAATGGCATCTACATCAGATATTAGAAACGGACTATGCATAAAATTCAATCACGATATTTATAAAATCATTGAATTTCTTCACGTTAAACCAGGAAAAGGTCCAGCTTTCGTTAGAACAAAACTAAGAAGTTTGACTAATGGAAAAGTGTTAGACAATACTTTTTCTGCAGGACATAAAATTGAAGAAGTACGTGTAGAAACGCACACTTATCAGTATTTGTATGCAGAAGGAAATGATTTTCATTTTATGAATGTAGATTCATTTGAACAAATTACATTAGATAAAAAAATTCTTGATGCGCCAGATTTATTAAAAGAAGGTACAAACGTAATGGTTCAAGTTAATACTGAAACTGATTTACCTTTATCAGTAGATATGCCAGCTTCTGTAATTTTAGAAGTTACTTATTCTGAACCTGGAGTTAAAGGAAATACTTCTACAAATGCAACAAAACCTGCAACTGTAGAAACCGGAGCAACAGTAAATGTACCATTATTTATTAATGAAGGTGATAAAATTAAAATTGATACAGCAACAAGTTCCTACATGGAACGAGTTAAAGAATAGTTTAAAGTGTTAGTAATTAGTAATCAGTGTTCAGTTGGCAGTAACAGATTACTAATAACTAAACTTAGAACTTATAACTACAAAATAATTAGTTATTATTGATTACTAAAAACTGATTGCTAAACACTGATTACTGATTACTGAACACTGAACACTGAACACTGAACACTGAATACTGAACACTGAACACTGAACACTGATTACTGAAAACTGAACACTGAATATTGAAAAAATGAAATTCTCAAGAATACATTCTTTACAAGAGATCGCTACAATTATAAATTGTCAATTCGTTGGCAATGCTGATTTTCCAGTAGAAGGTATGAACGAAATTCACGTAGTTACTTCTGGAGATATTGTATTTGTAGATCATCCAAAATATTACGAAAAAGCATTACAATCGGCAGCAACTATTGTTATAATTAATAAAGAAGTTGATTGTCCAGAAGGAAAAGCTTTATTAATTTCTAATGATCCTTTTAGAGATTTTAATATATTGACACATCATTTTCGACCTTTTCAAGCTACAGATTTAGCAATTTCTGTATCTGCAATAATTGGCGAAGGAACATTTATTCAACCCAATTGTTTTATTGGAAATCATGTAAAAATTGGTGCTAATTGTATTATTCATTCTAATGTTTCTATTTATGATGGTTGTATCATTGGCGATAACGTAATTATTCAAGCAGGAACAATTCTTGGCGCAGATGCTTTTTATTATAAAAAACGCCCAGATGGATTTGATCAATTGCTTTCTGGTGGACGAGTAATTATTGAAGATAACGTTGGCATTGGAGCACTTTGTACAATAGATAAAGGAGTTACCGGCGACACAACTATTGGCGAAGGAACAAAAATAGACAACCAAGTTCACGTTGGTCACGATACAATAATTGGTAAAAAATGTTTAATTGCAGCACAAACTGGTATTGCTGGTTGCGTAATTATTGAAGATGAAGTAACTATTTGGGGACAAGTTGGAACCACAAGCGGAATTACAATAGGAACTAAAGCTGTAATTTTAGGTCAAACAGGAGTTACAAAATCAGTTGAAGGAGGAAAGTCCTATTTTGGTACACCAATAGAAGAATCTCGAGAGAAATTAAAACAACTTGCCAACATAAAACGAATACCAGAAATTTTAAAAACCATAAAATAAATGCAACCTAAAGACATTGTTTTAGAATTTTATAAATCAGATATTATTCTTGATAAAATTGCTGTGAGTCAATTTTTGCATCCAGATGTTACTGTCGATTGGAACAGTAGCAAAGGTTTTATTCAAATGAACAGAGACGATATTTTAAATCTAACTGACGAATTAAGCCGAGCATACATAAGGTCTAAAATTAGAATTTCTCATATTGTTGCAGAAGAAAATACGGTTGCTGTACGCTATTCTCACTTTGTAAAAACCATCGAAAATCCAAGAGAAGAAATGCTTCTGGCACATTTTTTTGTCATTTGGGAAATTAAAGAAGATAAATTATTCAAAGGATTTCAAATGAGTCAGTTTTCATAAAAACAGTATTTTTAGTTTAAAAAAAATCTGAAATCTATATTCTAAAATCCGAACTCTTTTTACTACTTTTGCAACACAATAAAAAAATTACATAAAAAATATACTATGAGTGTTTTAGTCAATAAAGATTCAAAAATTATCGTTCAAGGATTTACTGGAAGTGAAGGAACTTTTCACGCAGAACAAATGATTGAATACGGAACAAACGTTGTTGGTGGAGTTACACCAGGAAAAGGTGGTTCTACTCATTTAGATCGTCCTGTTTTTAACACAGTAAAAGATGCAGTAGAAAAAGCTGGAGCAGATACTTCTATTATTTTCGTTCCACCAGCTTTTGCTGCAGATGCAATTATGGAAGCTGCAGATGCTGGAATCAAAGTAATAATTGCAATTACTGAAGGAATTCCAGTTGCAGATATGATTAAAGCAAACGAATACATTAAAAATAGAAAATGTACCTTGATTGGTCCAAATTGTCCAGGAATTATTACGCCAGGCGAAGCTAAAGTTGGAATTATGCCAGGTTTTGTATTTAAAAAAGGAACAGTTGGAATCGTTTCTAAATCTGGAACATTAACTTATGAAGCCGCAGATCAAGTTGTAAAACAAGGATTAGGAATTACAACAGCTATCGGAATTGGTGGTGATCCAATTATTGGAACAACAACTAAAGCAGCGGTTGAATTACTTATGAACGATCCAGAAACCAATTGTATCGTAATGATTGGTGAAATTGGTGGTCAATTAGAAGCTGATGCTGCCAAGTGGATAAAAGCTGATGGAAATAGAAAACCAGTTGTAGGTTTCATTGCAGGAGAAACCGCTCCAAAAGGAAGAACAATGGGTCACGCAGGTGCAATTGTTGGTGGTGCAGATGACACAGCCGAAGCTAAAAAAAGAATTATGAGAGAATGTGGCATACACGTTGTAGATTCTCCAGCAGAAATTGGTAAAAAAGTAAAAGAAGTTTTAGGATAATTTTCTTAAAAATATATTTATAAACAAAGGACTAATTTCAGTATTAGTCCTTTTTTAATTAGAAGCAATTTGGCTTGCGCTTTTCAATAATCTAGATTCCTGCTGTACATTCTATCTTTTTTTAATTGCCTTGGGTTTTACCCAAGGCAATTAAAAAAAGGATGCCATTTCCATCAGGGCTAAAAATTTAGTAAGTAAATAAAAATTCTAGTATATAATTAGAAATCAATTTTAATTAAAATCTATTTTTTTAAAACATTAAATTAATAGTATATTTGAACTTTATATTTAAAAATAATTTTATGAAATTACTAGAAGGAAAAGTAGCAATAATAACTGGTGCAAGTCGTGGAATTGGTAGTGGAATTGCTAAAGTTTTTGCACAACATGGAGCAAATGTAGCTTTTACTTATAGTTCATCAGCCGAATCTGCATTGGCATTAGAAACAGAATTAAACGCTTTAGGAATAAAATCTAAAGGATATCAAAGTAATGCTGCCAACTTTAATGAAGCTCAAAAATTAATAGAAGATGTTCTAGTAGAGTTTGGAAACATTGATATTTTAATAAACAATGCCGGAATTACAAAAGATAATTTATTGATGCGAATGAGTGAAGAAGATTTTGATAAAGTAATCGAAATTAATTTAAAATCGGTTTTCAATATGACCAAAGCAGTTCAAAAAACAATGTTGAAGAACAGAAAAGGTTCTATAATAAATATGAGTAGTGTAGTTGGAGTAAAAGGAAATGCTGGACAAGCTAATTATGCAGCTTCTAAAGCTGGTATGATTGGTTTTACAAAATCAGTTGCACTAGAATTAGGTTCAAGAAATATTCGTTGTAACGCAATTGCACCAGGATTTATAGAAACAGAAATGACTGCTAAACTTAACGAAGATGTAGTACAAGGTTGGAGAGATTCAATTCCGTTAAAACGTGGCGGAACTCCAGAAGATGTTGCCAATGCGTGTCTTTTCTTTGCTTCAGATATGAGCGCTTATGTTACAGGACAAGTCATGAATGTTGATGGCGGAATGCTAACTTAATAAAATGTTTATTGTTTAAAGTTTGTTGTTTAAAGTTAAAACAATAAACATCAAACCAAAAACTACAAACGATACTAATGAATACGTCTACAATTTTACTTTTAATTTTATCTGTTTTTATAGCTGCTGGAATTTCTTTTTTTCAGTATTTCTATAAAAATAAAAACAATGCTAAAACCAATTTGCTTTTAGCTTTTTTAAGGTTTATAACTATTTTTGGATTATTACTTTTACTTATTAATCCAATAATGAGTAGAAGTACACTTGAAACTATTAAAACTCCATTGCCCATTGTGGTTGATAATTCAAGTTCAATGGTAGATTTAAAAGCGAATGTTTCTGCTAAAGAAGTTTATGAAAAACTGGCTTCCAATTCTGATTTAAAAAATAAATTTGATATTCAATCTTATAAATTTGATTCCGATTTTCAATCGATTGAAAATGGTGATGAAGTTAATTTTAAAGGTATTCAAACTAATATTGATGAAGTTGCTAAAAATATTAAAAGCATCAATAAAAATTTAGTTTTTCCTACAGTTTTAATTTCTGATGGTAATCAAACTTCTGGTGCTGATTATGTTTTTCAATTTGATGTAAATAATAAAGTTTATCCAATAGTTGTTGGTGATACAACTACTTATTTAGATTTAAAAATAAATCAAATTAACGTAAATAAATACGCTTTTCACAAAAATAAATTTCCAGTAGAAGTATTTTTACAATATTCTGGAACCAAATCTATAACTGCCAATTTTTCAATTTCCAACGGAAATACGGTACTTTCTAAACAAAGTATTTCATTTTCTCCATCAAAAAAATCTGAAGTTTTAAATATTTTATTACCTGCAGACAAAACTGGTTTACAAGTTTTTACAGCTAAAATTTTATCATTAGAAAACGAAAAAAACACCTATAATAATGTTAAGAAATTTGCAGTTCAAATTATAGATCAAAAATCGGAAGTTGCGATAATTTCGTCAATAAATCATCCAGATTTAGGAGCAATAAAAAGAAGTATTGAAACTAATGCACAGCGTAAAGTGACAATACTTAAACCAAATCAAGTTAGTGAGTTAAGTAAATATAATGTTTTAATTTTATATCAACCAACTGCCGATTTTAAACAAGTATTTGATGCTAATAAAAATTTAAAAATAAACTCTTTTATTGTAACAGGAAACAGTACTAATTTTGGATTTTTAAACCAGCAACAAGATCAAATAGATTTTAGAATGTCAACCCAAAAAGAAGATTATTTAGCCAATTTTAAATCAGATTTCAATCTATTTGCTACAGATAATATTGGTTTTGAAAATTTTCCTCCTTTAGAAAATCCCTATGGAACAATAAGTGCCAAAGAAAATGTTTCTGTTTTACTTTCTTCAAGTATAAGAAATGTTGAAACCAATTTTCCATTTTTAGCATTTTCTGATAATCAAGGAAAAAGAAATGCTTTTTTAATGGGAGAAAACATTTGGAAATGGCGAGCTCAAAGTTTTGTAGACAAAAAATCATTTGATGAATTTGATGTTTTTATAGATAAAATCATTCAGTTTTTGGCTTCCAACGATTCCAAGAAATCTTTGATTGTAAACCACGAACGTTTTTATAATTCAGGCGATGCATTAGAAATTACAGCTCAATACTTCAATAAAAACTATGAGTTTGACGAAAAAGCAAGACTAACAATTGCTGTAACTAATGCTAAAACCAAACAAGTAAAACGTTACGATTTATTAAAAACAACCAACAGTTTCAAAGTAAATCTTGACGGTTTAGTAGCAGGAAATTATTCGTTTACAGTTAAAGAATTAAATTCTAATGCCTCGTATTCAAGTACTTTTGAGATATTAGATTTTGATATAGAAAAACAATTTGTAAATCCAGATTTAGCTAAATTAAAGCAATTAGCATCTCAAACTAAAGGTACAGCATTTGTTCCAAACCAAATTGATGAGTTAATTAAACAATTATTGTCAAATCAAGAATATAAAGCTATTCAAAAAAATGTAGTTACTAAAACTCCTTTTATTGATTGGGTTTGGTTGCTGGTTTTAATTGCAATTTCTCTTGCTGCAGAATGGTTTATTAGAAAATATAATGGATTGTTGTAACTATTAATATACATTTTAACTTATGAACGACGCACATTTACACATGGTTGTAAACCATTTTCCAATTATTGGAACAATTTTTGGCTTAGGAATTCTTGTTGCAGGATTATTTTTAAAAAACAATATTATTAAGAACACGGCATATATTTTATTTGCTATTGCTGCAATTTTTGCATTTGCATCAATGAATACTGGTGAAGGCGCAGAAGAAATAGTTGAAGATTTTCCAAATATAGGAAAGCAAATAATTCATGAGCACGAAGAATTAGCTGAGAAATTTGCAATTGTAATGTATGTTTTAGGAATTGCATCATTATTAGGTTTGTATTTGAACTTGAAAAATAATGCTAAAGCCAAATTAATGTCGTTTTTAGTTTTAACAGTTGCAATTGTTGGAGTAATTTTATCAAAAGCAGTTGGTACTTCTGGTGGAGAAATTCGTCATACAGAAATTAGAGAAAACTCGGTAGAATCGGCTGTAAATAAAATTGAAAACAAAGAATTAGAAACCAAAGACACAGACTAAACAAATCATAATTTTTCATAAAGTTTACAAATAATTTGGTTTGTACTTTTATTTACGTTTACATTTGCAAAATAAATACAACATAAAAGTGTTTCAAAATAAATTACATCACCATCATTTTCATAATTGCTCTCAGGCGAAGTGTTAATGATATGCGTGTAAATCACAATATATAAAACCCGTTTGAGTACATCAATCGGGTTTTTTTATTTTACTCAAGTTGTACTCATTCTAAAAATTTAATCCAAACAAAGTAATGAGTACATTAAAAATTGCAATTCAAAAATCAGGTCGTTTAAACGAAGACAGTATTCAAATTCTAAAAGATTGTGGCATTTCTATCAACAATGGTAATGATCAATTAAAAGCCGAGGCAACTAATTTTCCACTAGAAGTTTTATTTTTAAGAAATTCAGATATTCCTCAATATCTTATTGATGGAGTAGTAGATGTTGCAATTCTTGGCGATAATCTTTTAGTAGAAAAAGGTCAAAACATACAAGTTGTAGAAAAATTAGGATTTTCCAAATGCAAAGTTTCTGTTGCAGTTCCAAAAACATTTCAATACAATTCTATTCAAGATTTAGAAGGATTACGAATTGCGACTTCATATCCAAACACCGTTTTAAATTATTTTAAATCTAAAAATGTAACGGTCGAATTACACCAAATATCTGGTTCTGTAGAAATTGCACCCAATATTGGCTTGTCAGATGCCATTGTAGATATAGTTTCTAGCGGAAGTACTTTGTTTAAAAACAACCTTAAAGAAGTAGAAGTTATACTTAAAAGTGAGGCGGTTTTGGCAGTTTCACCATCTATTTCAAATGAAAATCAAATCATTTTAGATAAATTATTATTTAGAATACAATCGGTTTTAAAAGCCAGAAAATCCAAATACATTTTGATGAATATTCCGAATAACAAAATTGAAGAAATTAGTAAAATTCTTCCAGTTTTAAAAAGTTTAACTGTAATGCCATTGGCAGAAGAAGGTTGGAGTAGTGTACATTCAGTTATAGAAGAAGAAACTTTTTGGGATGTAATAGATAAACTAAAAAATGCAGGCGCAGAAGGAATATTAGTTTGCCCAATTGAGAAAATGGTACTTTAAAAGAACAAAGAAAATAGAAAATAGAAAATAGAACAAAGAAAATAGAATAAGGAAATCAGACATAAATTAAATTTTAAGATTTTAAAAACTTTGCGCCTTTGCGTCTTTGCGAGAACAAAACCTTAATGAACTTAATTTTTCTTAATGGTTAAAAAAAAATATAAAGAAACCTAGTGTTTTTGAGAGTATAAAACCTTAATGACCTTAATTTTTCTTAATGGTTTAAAAAATCAGAAAACACAGAAGCTTAGCGTCTTTGCGAGAATAAAACCTTAATGACCTTAATTTTTCTTAATGGTTAAAAAAATATAAAGACTTAGTTCCAATAGCTATCGGAATTGAAAAAAAATAAAAATATGAATAAAATAATAAATCCAAAAGAAGAAGACTGGTCTAAAATTTTAAAAAGACCAACTCAATCGTTTGAAGCAATTGAAGAAACAGTAAAACAAATCTTCAAAGAAGTTCAAACAAAAGGCGACATTGCAGTTGCAAAATATTCATCACTTTTTGATGGAATTTCTGTTAAAAATTTATTTGTTTCTAAAGAAGATATAGCTCAAGCAAATGCAGAAATCTCTCAAGAATTAAAAGATGGAATACAATTAGCAAAATCAAATATTGAGAAATTTCACCAAGCACAAAAAACTTCAAAAATAGAAGTAGAAACTACAAAAGGTGTTTTTTGCTGGCAAGAAAAAAAACCAATTAATAAGGTAGGTTTATACATTCCTGGCGGAACAGCACCATTATTTTCAACTGTTTTAATGTTAGCGATTCCAGCTAAAATTGCAGGTTGCAAAGAAATAATTTTATGTTCGCCAACAAACAAAAACGGAAAAATAAATCCTGCAATTATTTACGCTGCTAATTTATGTGGTGTAACTAAAATTTATAAAGTTGGTGGAATTCAAGCTATTGCAGCAATGACATTTGGAACAGAATCTGTTGAAAAAGTGTATAAAATTTTTGGACCAGGAAATCAGTTTGTAACTGTTGCAAAGCAATATTCAACGCAATTCGGAACAGCAATTGACATGCCTGCTGGACCAAGTGAATTATTAATTTTTGCTGATGAATCTGCAAAAACAAGCTATGTAGCATCAGATTTATTAAGCCAAGCCGAACACGGAATAGATAGCCAAGTAATTCTAGTTTCAACATCCAAAAAATTAATTAACGAAGTTGAAAATGAAATAAATCTGCAAATTCAAAGTTTACCAAGAAAAGAAATTGCCCAAAAAGCAATAGAAAATTCAAAATTAATTTATGTCGAAACAGATCAAATTGCACTAGATTTAATTAATGAATATGCACCAGAACACTTTATTATTTGTGCTAAAAATGAGGATTTTTTTGTAGAAAATATAGAAAATGCAGGATCAGTTTTTATTGGAAATTTCACACCAGAAAGTGCTGGCGATTATGCTTCAGGAACCAATCATACGCTACCAACAAACGGATTTGCAAAAAATTATTCAGGCGTAAATTTAGATAGTTTTTTAAAGTCAATGACGTTCCAAAAAATTACAGAAAAAGGAATCCAAAACATTGGAAACGCAATTGAAATAATGGCAGAAGCCGAAGGTTTACAAGCTCATAAAAATGCAGTTACATTAAGATTAAATGATTTAAAATAATAAAAACTTAATGAAACTTATTGCTTTAATTGTTTAAATAAAAATAATATATTAAAATTTTAATTGTTTAAAAAAATGAAAGATTTCAATATCCAAAACATTACAAGAGAAAACGTAAAAAAAATGAGTCCATATTCCTCTGCAAGAGACGAATTTAAAGACTTCACACACACAATGGTTTATCTTGACGCAAACGAAAATCCATTTCAAAACGGAATGAATCGTTATCCTGATCCGCAACAAAAAAAGTTAAAAGCAATTTTATCAAAGCAAAATAAAATTCCAGAAAACCAAATTTTGCTAGGAAACGGAAGTGATGAAGTATTGGATTTACTTTTTAGAGCTTTTTGCGAACCCAATAAAGATAACATAATTACTCTTCCACCAACGTATGGAATGTATGGTGTTTTAGCAAATATTAACGCAATAGAAAACAAAGAAGTATTATTATCGTCTGATTTTCAACCTAATGTAAATGAAATTTTAGATGCTGTAAACGAAAAAACACGAATTATTTTTCTCTGTTCGCCAAATAATCCATCAGGAAATTCATTTGATGACGAATCTATTTTAAAAATCCTCAAAAATTTTAATGGAATTGTTGTTCTTGACGAAGCATATATTGATTTTTCTGAAAATGAAAGTTATTTATCTGATTTAAAGCTGTATCCAAATTTAGTAATCATTCAAACTTTGTCAAAAGCTTACGCAATGGCAGGTTTGCGCATCGGAATTTTGTATGCATCACCAGAAATTATTACTGTTTTAAACAAAATAAAACCACCTTATAATGTCAATGTTGCTTCGCAAGAACATGCAGAAAAAAAATTATTGCAAAGCACACTCGAAGCACAAGTAAAAAAAATAAAAACAGAACGAAATAAGACTATAAACGCCTTATCTAATCTTAGTTTTGTACAGAAAATTTTTCCAACTGACGCCAATTTTATTTTGATAAAAGTTGACGATGCAACCAAGCGTTACGATCAATTGATTGATAAAGGAATTGTTGTTCGCAACAGAAGTAATCAACCTTTATGCGAGAATTGTCTGCGAATTACAGTTGGAAATAAAGAAGAAACAGAACAACTAATTACAATTTTAAAATCGTTATAATGGCACAAAAAATATTATTTATCGATCGTGACGGAACTATAATTAAGGAAACAATCGATGAAAAAATTGATGCTTTTGAAAAAGTAACTTTCTATCCAAAAAGCTTAACTTTTTTGTCCAAAATTGCTTCAGAATTAAATTATAAATTAGTAATGATAACCAATCAAGACGGATTAGGAACAGATTCTTTTCCTGAAAATACGTTTTGGCCAGTTCAAAATTTTATTATTAAAACATTTAAAAATGAAGGTGTTACATTTGATAAGGTTTTCATTGATAAAACATTTCCATCAGAAAATGCAAATACAAGAAAACCGCGAACTGGATTATTAACAGATTATTTTTTTACAGATTATGACTTAGAAAATTCCTTTGTAATTGGTGATCGATTAACCGATGTAGAATTGGCTAAAAACTTAGGTTCTAAAGCAATATTCATTAACGACAATACCAATTTGGGAACTTCAGAAATCACTTCTAAAAGAGAAGAATTAGACAATTTCATTGCAAAAGAAACCAACGATTGGGAAGAAATTTATACCTTTCTAAAACTCGAAAACCGCAAAGAAAATTATTATAGAAAAACCAATGAAACTGAAATTTCTATCAATTTAGATCTAGACGGAACAGGAAAAAGCAACATAAAAACTGGTCTTGATTTCTTCGATCACATGTTAGATCAAATTGCACGTCATGGACAAATGGATTTGGATATTTTAGTAAAAGGCGATTTACAAGTAGATGAACATCACACAATTGAAGATACAGCAATTGCACTTGGAGAAGTATTTGCAAAAGCATTATCTAACAAATTAGGAATCGAAAGATACGGTTTTACACTTCCAATGGACGATTGTTTGGCGCAAGTCGCCATCGATTTTGGTGGAAGAAATTGGTTAGTTTGGGAAGCCGATTTTAAACGTGAAAAAATTGGAGAAATGCCAACAGAAATGTTCTATCACTTTTTCAAATCATTTACCGATGGCGCAAAAGCAAATCTAAATATTAAAGCCGAAGGCACAAACGAACACCATAAAATTGAAGCTATTTTTAAAGCATTTGCCAAAGCAATAAAAGTTGCAGTAAAACGCGATGCAAGCAAAATGATTTTACCCTCAACTAAAGGAATGTTATAAAAATACAAACTATAAATTAATGAACCTTAATATTTTAAAGGTTTAGCAAATAAAAAAATATAGTAGTTTAAAGATACTGAAACCCTGAAATTAATTCAGTGTAAACAAGTTCAGCATATATGAAAATCGCAATAATAAATTACGGCGCAGGAAACATTCAAAGCATACAATTTGCTTTACAAAGATTGGGTTATGAAGGAGTTTTAACCAACAATCCAATCGAAATTTTAACAGCAGATAAAGTAATTTTTCCTGGAGTTGGAGAAGCAAGTTCGGCAATGAAAAAACTTAGAGAAAGTGGTTTAGACCAATTAATTCCAACACTAAAACAGCCAGTTTTGGGTATTTGTTTGGGCATGCAACTACTATGTAAACATTCTGAAGAAGGCAACACAAAAGGATTAGGAATTTTTAATGTCGATGTAATAAAATTTTCTAACAATGTAAAAGTTCCACAAATGGGTTGGAATACTATAACTAATTTAAAATCAGAACTTTTCAGTGAAATCTCTGATGATGAACACATGTATTTAGTCCACAGTTTTTACGCACCAAAATGCCAAGAAACAATAGCATTTACCAATTATGAAGTTGAATATTCATCAGCATTACAAAAAAATAATTTTTACGGAGTACAATTTCACCCAGAAAAAAGTGGAAAAATAGGTGAACAAATTTTGAATAATTTTTTAAAAATATAGTTTTTAATTTGGGCGTTACTCGCTGAAAAAGCGAGTCGGGCTTTCGGCACTCGCTTTTTTAATTCCACTAACGTTCCATTAAAAAGAGCTCAAACAATGCCTTAATCCCTAACGCGGTATCAATATTAATTTCAAAAGTCAATTTCAAAAGCCAATATAAATTTCAAAATTTAAATGAACATTTTAGATCAAAAATCAAAAATCGTTAATCAAAAATCATCAATCCTATGAGAATAATTCCAGCAATAGATATAATAGATGGAAAATGTGTACGCCTTTCCAAAGGCGATTATGCTACCAAAATAATATATAATGAAAATCCGCTTGAAGTAGCTAAAGAATTCGAAGCACACGGAATTCAATACTTACATTTGGTAGATTTAGATGGAGCAAAATCAAGCAAAATTGTCAATCATAAAATTTTGGAACAAATCGCTTCAAAAACCAATCTCAAAATAGATTTTGGTGGTGGTTTAAAATCAAATTCCGATTTACAAATAGCTTTTGAAAGTGGCGCAAATCAAGTTACTGGAGGAAGTATTGCCATAAAAAACCCAGATTTGTTCCAAGAATGGATAACAAAATATGGTTCAGAAAAAATTATTCTCGGCGCAGATGCCAATAACGAAAAAGTTGCAATTTCTGGTTGGTTAGAAGAAAGTAACCAAGATTTAATTCCGTTTATTCAAAATTATCAAGAAAAAGGAATTCAATATATAATTTGTACAGACATAGTCAAAGACGGAATGTTAGAAGGACCAAGTTTTGATTTGTACAAAAAGATTTTGAAGCAATGTTCTGTCAAATCGAGCGCAGTCGAGATTAAACTTATAGCTTCAGGCGGAATTTCAACTTTTGATGAACTTCCAAAACTAGCAGCATTAGGTTGCGAAGGAACAATAATTGGAAAAGCAATTTATGAAAATCGAATTTCTTTAAAACAACTAGAAAATTATATTTTAATGTCCTAACAGGTTTTTAAAACCTGTTAGGTACGAAATTTAAACAATTATGTTAACAAAAAGAATCATTCCGTGCCTAGATATAAAAGATGGTAGAACTGTAAAAGGTGTCAACTTTCTAGAGTTAAAAGATGCAGGAAATCCAATAGAATTAGCCAAAAAATATTCAGAAAACGGTGCAGATGAACTAGTTTTTCTTGATATTTCTGCAACAGAAGAACGAAGAAAAACATTAGTAAATTTGGTTAGAAATGTTGCAGAAACAATTAATATTCCGTTTACAGTTGGTGGCGGAATTTCGTCCATTTCTGATGTTGAAATTTTACTTAAAAATGGCGCAGATAAAGTTTCTATAAATTCATCAGCAATTAGAAATCCACAATTAATAAACGATTTAGCAAAAGAATTTGGAAGTCAATGCATTGTTGTTGCAATAGACGCAAAGCAAGTTAACGAAATTTGGAAAGTGCATTTAGTTGGAGGAAAGCAAGCTACAGCATTGGATTTATTTGACTGGGCAAAAGAAGTTGAAACTCGTGGAGCAGGTGAAATTCTTTTCACTTCAATGAACAATGACGGAACCAAAAACGGATTTGCAAATGATGCTTTAGCACAACTTTCTAAAACTGTAAATATTCCAATAATTGCTTCTGGTGGCGCAGGAACAATGCAACATTTTGAAGATGCATTTACACTCGGAAATGCCGATGCAGCTTTGGCAGCAAGTGTTTTTCATTATAATGAAATTCAAATTCCAGAGTTAAAAAAATATTTAAAAAGTAAAAATATAGCAATTAGAATTTAGGAAATTTTATACCTGACAGTTTTTTAAAACTTATCAGGTGTATAACAAAAAAAATAAAAAATAATATAAAAAACTTAGCGCCTTAGCGACTTAGTGGCAAAAAAATATGAAACCAAATTTCAATAAAAATTCAGACAATTTGCTTCCAGCAATAATTCAAGACAGTGAAACTAAAAACGTTTTAATGCTTGGTTATATGAACGAAGAAGCATATTTAAAAACTTTAGAAACCAACAAAGTAACTTTTTTTAGTCGTTCCAAAAACAGATTGTGGACAAAAGGTGAAGAAAGCGGTAATTTTCTTGAACTTAAATCTATAAAATTAGATTGTGATTCGGATACTTTTTTAATCCAAGCAAAACCATTTGGACCAACTTGTCATAACGGAACTGACACTTGTTGGGCAGAAAATAATGATGAAAATTATGGTTTCTTATCTAAATTAGAAACTATAATTTCTGAAAGAAAAAACAACTTGTCTGATGAAAGTTATGTTGCTTCTTTGTTTAAAAAAGGAATTAATAAAATAATCCAAAAAGTTGGAGAAGAAGCTGTTGAAGTTGTAATTGAAGCTAAAGACAATGATGACAATTTATTTTTAAATGAAAGTGCCGATTTACTTTTTCACTATTTAATTTTACTTCAAGCCAAAGGTTTTCAGTTGAATGATGTTGTAGCTATTTTAAAATCGCGTAACAAATAATGACCTATTTTATAGATAATTTATTCAAATTGAATGACTAATAAATTATCAATTAAAATCGTCATTTCATTTGAATATAAAAAATCAAAAAACTATATTTACTTTTTACAATAGTGTTTAGATTTAATGAAAATGACTGAAGAAAATCCTATAAAAAATACTTCAACAAACAAGAAGATAGTTGAACCACAACTTAATATAATTCTCACAACTGACGAAGATGATGATCGTCCGGTTTTTATTTCTGGGAATTTTAATAATTGGATTACGCAAGACAAAGCATTTGAAATGGAAAAAATAGAAAATGGTTTGTATCATTTTAAATTTCCATACAATTATACTTTTCCAGAAGAATTATTATACAAATTTACTCGTGGTGATTGGAGTGAAGTAGAAATTGACAAGTACGGAAACCGAACAGAAAATAGAATTTCTAAACGTAAAAACGGAGTAAAAAAGGAACACGTTGCCAAATGGCGAAAAAACTGGTTGCCTTTTAAAAATAATTTTCTACCAAAAGTTAAGCTGATTTCAGAAGAATTTGAAATTCCACAGCTCAATAAAACCAGACGTGTTTGGGCTTTGTTACCTCACGATTATGATAATTCCAATTTAGATTATCCTGTTCTTTATCTTCAAGATGCGCAGAATTTATTCAATGAAAATGCGCAATATGGAAATTGGGAAATAGACAAAAAATTGGCTGTAATGGCAGAATATAATATTGGTAAAATAATAATCATTGCAGTTGAACATGCTGAAAAAGAGCGAATTAAAGAATATAATGTTGGAAACACAGTTCTTGGAAATGGTCAAGGAAAAAAGTACATTCGATTTCTTACTGATACTTTAAAACCTTTTATTGACGAAAATTTTAGAACCAAATCGGACAGAGAAAACACAGGAATTGGTGGTAGTTCAATGGGTGGATTGGTGAGTATTTTTTCTGGAATTATGTATCCAGAAGTTTTTGGAAAATTAATGATTTTCTCACCATCGCTTTGGGTTGTTCCAAAAATAAAATTATCTTTTCTAGATATGGATGAACCTCAAGATACAAGAGTTTATCTTTATGCTGGTGGAGATGAAAGCGAAACTATGATTGATCACGTTACAAATTTCAAAAATAGATTATTAAAAAAAGAAGGTTTTGCAGACAAAATGAAGATTCGTCTAAGTATTAATATGGTAGGAAAACACAATGAAAGGTATTGGAGTGACGAATTTCCGAAAGCGATTGAATGGTTGTATTTTAGTACCAAAGAAGAATAGTTTCTATATCAATAGCAATTCCAGAAAAATCTTAAATCAAAAATCGTTAATCAACAATCTTCAATCAAATAAAAGAATAAATTGCAATTTGGAAGATCATAACAATTATAAAAAATCAATTTAAAATAATATTTAAATAAATTATAAATATATGAATGTCAAATATATAAAATCAAATACTTCTTTTAAAGGTTTAGTGATAATTCCAGTTTATGAAACAGAAAATGAAACTTTATTTGAAGATATAAAAATATCTAAAAAGCTATTTTTTGGAAAAAAAGATACCAATTATATAGTTGAAAAAAATGATGTGAATTATTTATTTATTGGTTTAGGAAAATCACCTGATTATAAAACTATAAAAACAATTTTTAGACGAATTTCTGCCAAACAAAGTTCATATTTTGAAACTAATGCAACATTTGTTTTACCTATAGAATTTACAGATTTGAATGTAGAAGCAGCAATTTCAGGATTAGTTCTCGGCACTTATAATTTAGGTCATTACAAAAAAGAAAAAATATCGCATACAATTAATAATGAGATTTTTGTATTAGAAATTCTATCAGAAAATGATTTTAAAACGTCTGTTGAAAAAGGAATCAAAATTGCAAACGCACAGTTAGAAACCTTTAATTTAGTTGATTTGCCATCTAATAAAATTACACCAAAATATCTATCAAATTGGGCAGTTGAAGCTGGAAATAAATACGGATTTAAAACAGAAATTTTTGATAGAAAAAAGTGTGAAGATGTTGGATTGCATTCGTTTCTAGCTGTAGGTCAAGGAAGTGAGCGTGAACCACAATTTATAATTATGGATTACAATCCTTCAAATTCTAAAAAACATATTGGTTTAGTTGGCAAAGGAATTACATTTGATACTGGTGGATTGAACATAAAAGTGGCAGGAATGGTTCATATGAAATGTGATATGGCTGGCGCTGGAGCAGTTCTTGGCGCAATGCAATTAATTTCAGATTTAAAATTACCTTACAGAATTACAGCAATTGTTCCAGCTTGTGAGAATTCTGTGGATGCAAAATCGTTTTTGCCAAGCGATGTTATAAATAGTTACAGCGGAAGTACCATTGAAATCATTGATACTGATGCCGAAGGAAGATTAATTTTAGCTGATGGTTTATCCTATTTAATTAAAAATTATAAACCAGAAACAGTTATTGATATTGCAACTTTAACTGGAAGTTCTGTTGGAACATTTGGTTATGAATGTGGTGCTTTGTTTACTAATAATGAAGAACTTTCTAAAAAATTGCAACAATCTGGCGATGCAATTGGCGAACGTTTATGGCAATTACCACTTTGGGATTCCTATAAAAGTGATATTAATAGCGAAATTGCCGATGTTAAAAATTATTCAGGAAAACCTGTTGCTGGAGCAATTTCTGCAGCAAAATTTTTAGAACATTTTACAGATAAACACACTTCTTGGGCACATCTTGATGTTGCTGGAGTAGCTTTTGGCGATGATGAGTTTGCTAAAACCAAACATGCAACAGCATTTGGAGTTCATTTAATTACTAACTTTATTGAAAACTTATAACTATGGATACTAAAAATTTCATTTGTATTTCAAACTATTTTAAAGGAAATGATTTTCTAATAAATTTGAAAAAATTAGGAAATAGAGTGTACTTAATTACTTCTGAAAAACTGCGTGATAAACCTTGGGCAGTTGAATATATTGATGAAATATTTTTTATGCCAGGACAAGATATCGATTGGAATTTAGAAGATTTATTGGCTGGAGTATCTGATTTAATGCGTCATAAAAAAATTGATGCCATAGTTGCATTGGATGATTTTGATGTAGAAAAAGCAACCTATTTACGTGAAAATCTCAGGATTGACGGAATGGGACAAACTACCGGAAGATATTTTCGTGATAAATTGGCGATGCGAATGCGAGCTAAAAGTTGTGGTATTTCCAATCCTCAATTTTGTTCACTTTTTAATGATCACGATATTAATACTTTTGCTGATACTGTTGCTGCACCTTGGGTTTTAAAACCTCGTTCAGAAGCTTCTGCAAATGGAATAATTAAAGTTTTTGAAAAAGAATCGTTGTGGATTCATATTAACGAAATGGGAAACAACCGTTTTAAATATTTACTAGAACAATTTCGTCCAGGCGCAGTTTTTCATTGTGATAGTTTGATTTTTGAAGGTAAAATTTTATTTAGTTTAGTTTCTCAATATTTAGCAACACCAATGGAAATTTCTCAAGGTGGAGGAATTTTTAGAAGTGCAAATATTGCTTATAACTCTGATGATGATAAAGAAATAAAACGAGTAAATGAGCAAGTTATAAAAGGTTTTGGGTTAAAACACGGAGCATCGCACGCCGAATTTATAAAATGTGAAGAAGATGGAAAAATTTATTTTTTAGAAACTGCTTCAAGAGTTGGTGGTGCACACTTAGCCGAAATGGTTCATGCAGCATCAGATATAAATTTGTGGCAAGAATGGGCAATAATTGAAGATGCTTTGGCAAAAGAAAAAAGTTACAAATTACCAAAAATTAAAAAAGAGTTTGCCGGAATTGTACTTACATTATCTAAGTTTCAACATCCAGATTTATCTACGTTTAACGATGAAGAAATATGTTTTAGAGTTCCACTAGATTATCACGCTGGATTAATTGTAAAAAGCAATAAACACGCAAGAGTTAGAGCACTTTTAGACGTTTATGCTGAGCGATTAATTGCAGATTTTGCAACTTCTGCACAACAAGAAAAGCTTAAAAAGTTACATTAGAAATAATTTGTTTTAGATTATAAAATATTGAATGACAAATAGCTACAATAAATATAATTTCCATAATCATACTTTTTGTATTTGGAATGAAGTTGATTTTGTTGAAATTAAAGAGTTGAAAATCAATTATAAAAGTAAATCTGGTAGTAGTTATATTTTTACAGAAATTGGAGTTTATAGAATTTCAAATCATTGGGGAAGAGCTTCTAACTGCAGATGGCGATTGAACTCATCTACTAATTATAAGAATCAAAACACAAGTGTTGGTTTTGCAAAATGGATAGATTTTTTACCAAATGATGAAACCTCAAATTTATTTTTTATAAAAATAAATTTTGAAACTAAACAAGTAGATTTTTTTCATAAAAATTCATCAGAATATGATGGGAAAGCTATTTTAAGGAATGCAAATCAAACTTCTAAAGTGATTCAAAATATTAAAATTGTATTGAATGAAACTGCTTGGTCAAAACATTTACAGTTTAATGATTTGAATTTTTTAAGAAAAGAAATTTGTTTAGAATTGATTAATTCTGAAAAAAAATTAATAGAAATTAAAAGAACTTTTTTTTAGAGTTTTTGTCATTCCGTAGGAATCTAAATCAATATTTAAATTTTAGAGATTCCTACGGAATGAGAAGATTGAGGTGATATTCTTTTGGAATTCAAGATAAAGTGTAGACATTATCTTCTCTTGGCTTGACGTCAGTTGGGGATTTGATTAGCCAAATTTATAAATTAAAGACCAGACTTCCAAGTACAAAACCAACTTTAAAGTTTGCCTAAAACCCCAATTGCGCCAAACCGCTTTTAGCAGTAGTGCTTTTTTAAAATATCTTTAATAATCATCTGATATTTTTAATTCTAAATTCAAGTCTTTGACTGATTCAATAAAAAAAATAAAATCTAGTAGAAAGTCAAAATAGTCTTTTTCAGGTGAATTTTCTGTTTCAAATTTTATTTTTGGTAATTTTGCAAGTAACCAATCGATTTCCATTTCGTTGATTTTATCTGGAATATCATCCCAACGCCAACCCTTACATTCATTCCAATTTTTAACAAATAATGGTAAAGCAATATAATCTGAACTTTTATACAATTTGAGAAATAAATTATCAGAATAACCTTCCCACATAGTAAAACTATAGCTTCTAAATTCTGTTTGAAAAGATTCATTTTCTTTAGAATAAGCTGTAAACGTTAAACCTGTTTCACCAAGATATTTTGAATAATAATCAAAATTTTGAATATGTCTTTTCATTAGGTTATTGAATTTACCGATTCTGCGACCGCATTACTGCTAACTAACTAATAATAAGATAGTTTAAAACTTTTATATTCTTAAATTGTTTATTTATTCCTCAAACAACCCAACAGTTCCGCCAACCCAATCTCTATCTTTATTAAATTTTACACCAATCATTTCACCACGACTTAATCGCACTAAATTAGTAACTAGAGTAGGTGAGTCATCGTCTTTTTTCCAAACTGCAAGTACTCTAACTTCGGCTTTAACTTTTCCGTCTGGTGATTGAATTACAGGAAGATAATTTACTTTTTTCTGTAAAATATATAAATCTTTTTCTTTAACTGCTTCAATATCTTTTTGTTTAACGTGAAAAATTACGCCACTTCCAGAAAATGAAAATAAAGGTTTTAGAACATAATTTTCTAAATCGGACGGAATTTCTTTTAGTTCAGATAGCAAAGTAGTTTCTATAAAATACTTTCCTTGTAAGTAAGGCAAAATAAATTTACTAATTCTAAAAAACCAATTTGGATGTCCTGACCATTCTAAATCATAATTTTTTGAGAAATCAAAATTCAGTTGTAAATCGGTTCTTAGATCTAGTTCGTCAAATATTACACGATTATAAATTCTTTTTACAAGAGTTTCAACACCTTTATTGTTTTTATAAAAAAGCTGATTTCCTTTTTCATATATTTTTGTAACACAAACAATTGGAATACCAAAATCTCGATTACAGTAATAAAAATCTATTTTAGTATTTTGCTTTTCAGGTTCAATTTCTAGTAAAACAACATTTTCTTTTGGATGATTATTACAAATTGCTTCTTCAACAATTTTTAAATACTCAGTTTTAGAAATTCCGTTAAAAAAAGGTGTTAAATTAGAGAGAAAAGAGTAGTGGTTTTGAAATTTTTCAGCCAAATTATATTGAAAATTATACAGCGATGGAAATCCTTGTACTTCAATAAGTTTTGGAATTATTTGACCATTTTCTTCGCAAATTCCGAAGTCTATCGCTAAGAATGTAGTATGATTGTCTTCGTTAGGAACTTTTCTGTTTAGTTTTAATGCTTTGTCTGTTAACGAAATAAAGTTTTCAGATTTTATAAAGTCAATAACTTCATTACTAGCATCAACTAATTGTTGTTTTAAATCTTTAGGAATAAAAAAAGGCGTTTCACCAATTCTAAAAGTTACTTCATAATCAAAATCATCTGTAATGTCTTGAAGTAAATTTTCGTATTTATCAGTAGTGAAAGTGTCGTTAAAAAGTTGTCTGTATTTTAAATTCATTTGTGAATTTGTATAATGTAAATTGTAATTTGTATATTGATTTTTGTACTTTATACTTTTTTACAATATACATTTTACAAAAGTTAATTTGTCAAAGCTTTTTTATTTTTCATCAAATCATTAATAGCAATTCGAAGAAAATTAGGAATAATAGTTTCGTTAGTTTTATAAATTTTATCTTCATCAAGTAAATCTTCAAGCATATTTCTAAACTTGGTTCGGCCTTTCATTGCAATAATTTTGTCACGTTTTTCTTGATTTTTTAAATTCGCAATAAAACTCAATGCATCAGCTTCTGGATGAAATTGTAATCCAACAAAATACTCAGAAAATCTAACACCCATAATTGCTCGTTCGTAATCGCCACGATGATTTCTTATTTTTTCTAGTGAAATGATTTCGGCACCATTTTTCTTAAAAACACTCAGTTTTGGTTGAATTACTTGATAATCTCTGCTGTCAATTGCGTAAAACGGATTTTGCAAACCTTCAAAAACAGGATCGTTCATTCCATTTTCGGTTTTGTGCATTGTCATAACACCAAAAGAAGTCGATTTTCGTTTTGTAATTTGAGCTAAACCAAAGTGAATACAAGCCATTTGAAACGAATGACAAATAAAAAGAACGTGTTTTTTTACTTCTTTTTCTTTATTCCAATTCCATAATTGATCTACAAAATCATAATATTTTTTATCCCAAATTCCGTTTCCTTCTAACGGATTTCCTGGTCCACCAGTTGAAATGTAAATATCAAATTTCTCAATATTTGGAAATTCATTTTTT
This sequence comes from Flavobacterium sp., assembly GCF_043760115.1. Classification (GTDB taxonomy): domain Bacteria; phylum Bacteroidota; class Bacteroidia; order Flavobacteriales; family Flavobacteriaceae; genus Flavobacterium. Next base: position 3,499 of record NZ_JAYUPK010000035.1, on the reverse strand, counting down.
CCTCTAATATCAAATATTTGAAACGTAACTATTTGGTTAAATTTATTAATTATATCAATGATACAACGCATTCCTTGATTAGGTTCGCCATCATACATGTCTAAAACTGCTATTCTTATTTGATTATTCATAGTGCAAAGATAAACATTTTCAATTTCAAAAATCAATGTCAATTTCAATTTCAAAAGTCAATTTCAATTTCAAAAAACAATTTTAATTTCAATTTCAAAAGTCAATTTTAAAAACCAATTTTGATAATAAGAAACAATTTGAATGGAATTACATTTTGTCTTCCTGAGCGCAGTCGAAGGATTTGATCAACTTAAAAAATTCAATCTTAAAACAATTTTTATTTCAAAACCCATATTTATAGTAAGCAAAAGCATAGTAAATTTCAAAATCCTTCGACTGTACTTCGTCATCGCTCAGCATAAACTTCTCAGGAAGACAAAATTTCAAAAATTTCAAAAATCAATTTCAGTAAAAAAAATTCCAATCACAAACACAAAACTTTAAACCCGAAACATTAAACTCGAAACTCGAAACTTTTTTTAAAATCCTTTAGTAAACTCATTAGTAATAAAATCGACAACTTTACTTAAATCATTAGTTTCATTAAAAACCGCCAATTGCTTGTCAGCACCAGTTCCTTCTCTCATTATGGTATGAATGTAATTTATTTGTTCTCGGCTATCCAATTCATCAACAACATCATCAATAAATTCTAACAATTCATGAAGCAACATTTTAGTTTCAACCTCTTTTTGAAGTCCAAAATCTATCATATTTCCATCAATTCCATAACGCGCAGCTCTAAATTTATTTTCTTTAATCAATGCTAATCTGTAAATATTAAAACTGGTATTTTGTAATGTAAGTTTGTATAATTTTGCCACAATTGCTTGAATTATAGCTACAATACACATCGCTTCATCTACAGTAAGGCACATATCTGTAATTCGAAATTCTATAGTATCATAAAACGGATGCAAACGTAAATCCCACCAAATTTTCTTCGGATTGTCAATACAATTTGTTTTTACCAAAGTCTCTAAATAATTGTCATACGCTTGTACACTATCAAAATATTCTGGCAAACCAGTTCTCGGAAATTTATCAAACACTTTGGTTCTGAATGATTTATAACCTGTATTTCGTCCTTCCCAAAAAGGTGAATTGGTAGAAAGTGCAAAAATATGAGGTAAAAAATACGTTGCCTGATTCATCAATTGCAATCCAACTTCACGATTTTCAATACCAACGTGGCAATGCATACCAAAAATTAAATTAGATCGCGCAGCATCTTGTAACTCATTCACAATCGTATGATAACGCGGATCATCAGTAATTGGTTGGTCTTGCCAACGCGAAAACGGATGCGTTCCAGCGCCACCAACAACCAATTTTTGCTTGTCTGCCAATTCTACAATTTTACTACGTAAAAAAGTAATTTCTTCCTTTGCTTCTTTAACATTTTTACAAATATTGGTGCCAACTTCAACAACTGATTGATGCATTTCTGCCTTAACCTGCTCGTTCAAAATTATTTTTGCACCATCTACAATTTTAGACAAATGCGAACGTAAATCTCTAGTTTCTGGATCAATTATTTGATATTCTTCTTCAACACCAAGTGTGAAAACAGGTAATTTTTTACTCATAATTTATTTTTTTCTTGAAGCTATTTCCAGCTATTCATTACAATCTCTTCGCAAAAGCTACGAGGATTTCCATTGCTATCTGGGCTAGGGCAACTGTGCTTAATTAAAAGTTCAGTATTAAAAATTCAGTATTAAAAATTCAAATTTCCAAACATTAAAAAGAGTATCAAATCTTATTAATTTAAAACTGAACACTGAACACTGACCACTGAAACTATTTACAAGCATCCTTAATAAAACTTCCCCAAGTTAAATTCATTTTTCCAGGTTTTTGTTTTTTGGCTGCAGCGATTGCCATTTTGGCTGCGTGTTCTACAACCCATTCAAAATTTTCTGCACCAACAGAAGTCAATTCGGCATCTGGCGCAGGATTTCCAAAATCTATGGCATAAGGAATTCCGTCGCGTACAGCAAATTCTACCGTATTAAAATCATAACCCAAACCTTTACAAAGTCTTAAAGTATAGTCTTTTACAATTGCTAATAATTTTTTATCAGTTGCTGGACCATCAATTACATATCTTAAATGATGCGGATTTCTTGGTTCGTATTGCATAATATGAACGTCTTTTCCGCCAAGGCAATACACTCTAAAATATTCTGTAAAAACAATTTCTTCTTGCAACATCATAACTAATTGTCCTGTTTCTTGATGTTTTTCCCAAAATTCTTCTTTATTTTCTAGTCGGTAAACATTTTTCCATCCGCCACCAGCATAAGGTTTCATATAAGCAGGAAATCCTATATAATCAAAAATTCCATCCCAATCCATTGGAAATTTCAAATTTCTAAACGATTCAGAAGTTGTGTCCGTAGGATGTTCTGCCGAAGGAAGAATTACTGTATTTGGTAACGGAACGCCCAAAGTATCTGCAAGCGAATTATTAAAAAATTTATCATCTGCGCTCCACCAAAACGGATTGTTAATTACATTGGTTCCAGTTAACGCAGCATTTTTTAAATAAGCTCTGTAAAATGGAACATCTTGCGAAATTCTATCAATAATTACAGCATATTCGCCATCTTTATTCTGAACCACTTTGTCAATAGACACGGCTTCTGCAATAATTCCTTTTTCGTTTTTAGAGTTTACTCTGTCTATAAATGCTTGTGGAAATGTGTCTTCCATCCCGAATAAAATTCCAATTTTCTTCATTTTAATTTATTTTTTGTTTAAACTCTGTCAAATTTTTAAACTTTGAAAGCGTTACTATGATTATTAAAAAAACTTAATTCTCGATAAATAATGTGGAAACATTTCTCGCCATACTGGCCAATCGTGTTCTCTGTCTTGTCTAACATCAAACCAATGCGGAATATCTCGATCTTGTAAAACTTTATGTAATTTTAAATTGGCATCATAACAAACATCCCAATTGGAAGTTCCAAGTACAATATCCATATTCCAAATTTCATGATCGTTTAATCCATGAAGATAATCTTCTGGAGAGTTATAAAAAACATCGTCATCATGATGACCATCCATAAAACTTTTAATATTAAATGCACCACCTAAAGAAAACATGTGACTAACATAACCAGGATGACGAAAAGCAAAATTTGCTGCATGATAACCTCCAAAACTACAACCAGCAACAGCAACCTTGCCTGAGCCAGTATTGTTTTTTACGCGTTCTACAATTTCGTGACAAATAAATTTATCATACCAATTGTGATTTTGAATGCGATGAACAGGATGAATTTTTTTATTGTAAAAACTATCTTTATCTATACTATTAGGACAAAAAATTTGAATTAAACCTTGTTCAATATACCATCGTGCAGATTCAATTAAACCTTGATCTTTGTTTTCGTGATAACTTCCCATTGAAGTGGGA
>NZ_JAYUPK010000034.1:0-9412 GCF_043760115.1 Flavobacterium sp. | reverse complement strand
CAAGCAAGCGATACACAAACACTACGAGTGATAAAAAGATAGTTGTAACAACTTTAATAATGATAAAACCTCCTCAAGTAATTGAGGAGGTTTTTTTAGTTATAAATAAATCAAAATTTATTCACTAATTTTTATTTTACTAGAATCAGAATGAGCACTAAACTCTGGAGCATACATACTTTGTAAAGTTGCAATTCCGTTATTAAAATTTCCTAAATTATTTATTCTCACATCATATTCTAGTACATAAGTTCCTTTTTTAATAATATCAAAAAAGAAATGGGTTGCTACATCTTTTGTACTCATGTAATAACTTAAACTTTGCCATTTGTATCCAGATAATACATCAACTGGTTCAAAACAAGAAGCTCTTAAATCTTTTAAATGAACAAATTCTAAATCGTTTTCAGTTTTTATAATTAGTCTAACAGTTAGTAAATCGCCTAGTTTTAATTTTTCATTTGCAATTTCAACCAATTTTTCTCCTTCTGTAGTTTTTACCTTTTTAAACAGTTCTTTAGAAATCATTAAATCTGTAGTAGTATTGCTTTTTACATTTTCTAATTCTTCAAAATACTGCCAATAAATACCGCCATAACCTGGAATATCCGATTTATTTTCTATCGAAATACTTGCCATTTCTTTAGTTATTTCGTCTTCTTTCCAATTCATTTTTATGTAACCAGTTGCAGCTTCTTTATCTTTTTCGGTCAATTTTTTTGATAAAATTTTCTCACTTCCAATTTTAAATTTAGTGTTGTCTTTTATCGAAGTCCAATCTGTTCCTTCAAGCATCAAGGCATAGATTGCTTCGGTTGTTGATTTAGTTGTAGACCAATTATTAGCTTGTTTATTTTTTATCAACCAAACTTTCATTTCATTAATTGTTTTTTTATCATTATCAATTTCAGAAAAAGCTTCTATTAATAAAGCTTGAGTTTCTACTTGAGATTGATACCAGTAATAACTATTTTTATTTTCTATCCAATACATTCCATCAGTAACATTGTGTGATGCATTTTCTTTAAAACTATTAACAATTTTTTTAGCAAAATCAACTTCATTAAATCGATTTAAAATTAAAGCCAGCATCGCCTTTTGATACAATGAATACTCTAGCCAATTTTTCTTTACAACTTCCAATTGCACTTTTATTAAAGATTCTAATTCTGATGATAAAGGAAATTTCTTTAAATAAAAACTACGAGTATATAAATATTGAAAATCGTTATATCCATAATACATTTTTTTCTCTTCTCTTAGTTTCGAAATTTCTAAAAATTGTCTATCAAGATTCGGAATTCCTTTGCTAATTATTGCATCATATTTAGCTTCCGATTTTGGAAACATTTTATTTAAATGACCAATTCCAGAAAGAATGTGCTGACTTATAAATACATTTTCATTTCCGCCATCAAACCAAGGAAATCCACCATTAGGAAGTATTTTTTGTTCTAATTTTTTCAAAGTTTTATCAGTAGATTCTTTAAGCGTATTCAAATCCATCAATATAGCAAGCTGTTTGTTTCTAGCATTTTCATTCGATTCAAAAAACCATGGAGTTTCTGCAAGTAAAATAGATTTTAATTCAGCATTCATTTCTAATTTAGATTTTACATTACCTTCTTTTCGCCAAGATTCAAATAAATCTGCAATTTTTGGACTACTATTTATAATTTCTGTTGCAGTACAATTAGAATAATATCTGGCAAAGGTTTGTTCGGCACATTCGTGTTCATATTCCATCAGATAAGGCAATGATTGAATAGCAAACCAAACCGGATTGGAAGTATATTCTAATGTAAACAAATGATTTTTAAGAATTGATGAAGTATTATTTTTTAAATTATCAAAAATAACTTCCTTTTTAGTATTTTCTCTAACCCAAAGCGGAATACTTTCTGTAATTAAAATTTTATTGCTTAAAACAGGTAAAATATTTTCTTCACCATCGGTAAAACTGCCACTTTTTGCTACAATTTTGTATTGTAAACCTTGCAAACCTTCTGGAATTGTAATGGTCCAATTTACAGGCACACTTTCTTTAGGTTTGCAAATAAAGTTTCTAGAATTCTTGGTGTTTAAGGTTATTGCATCAATAGTTTTCATGGTTGTTACATCATATAAAAGTAACATTGCCACACCAGATTTACCTTCGTTAGTCATATTTATAACCTTGGCAGAAATTACAATAGTATCTTTTTCTCTAACAAATCTTGGCATATTTGGCATAATCATAACTTCTTTTTGAGCTATAATTTCCGATTGAAAATAACCAACTTCAGCTTTTTTATTGTGTGCAAATAAGCGTAATTTCCATTTGGTTAACGATTCTGGAGTTGTAAAACTAAAAGAAATTTTTCCATCTGTATCCGTTTTTAAATTTGGATAAAAGAAAGCCGTTTCATTAAAATTAGTTCTAGTTTTTACTTTAGCAACATCTTGAAATAGTTTTTTTGTTGATACAATTATAACTCCATTTACACCTTGCGATCCATATAATGCTTCACCTTGAGCGCCTTTTATAACACTTACTTCTACAATGTCTTCAGGTGCAAATGTTGCTAAAGTTTCTGCTGATGAAATTTCTCCATCAATAACAATTAATGCTTCATTATTTCCTGTAGAAGATCTGTTTCCTCTTAAAATAATTTTATAACCTTTTTCATCATTATCAGAAATCGTTAATCCAGAAACTTTACCAGCAAGTGATTGAATTATATTTAAATTAGTTTCTTGAAATACTGCTGCACTTGAATTTATAGTATAATTACTTGTAATAGATGCAAATTCCTTTTTTATTCCCATACTCATAACTAAAACTTCATTTAGTTCTCGAGAATCATTTTTCAATACAATAGTAAACTTTCTAGAATTTGTTAGTTTTACTTCTTCATTTTGTAATCCAATAAAACTTATAACCAAAGTTTCATTCGATGCTGCTTCAATCGCAAAGTTCCCATCAACATCGGTTTGAGTGCCACGATTTGTTCCTTTCACAATAACATTTGCACCAGGAATTGGTCCACTAACATCACTTACAACTCCATAAACATATTTTGCATTTTGAGGAATTTTAGAAATCTTAGTTATTTCATTTAAGTATTCTTTTTTTGTATATTCATTATTTGGATTTGAAAAATTAAATCCAAACCATTTTAAAATTGTACTTCTAGAAAATTGAGAATAATATTTTCTATAAAAAGTAAAATTATCAATAGTTGTTCTAGAATTAGACTGGTTAGAAAAACTAGGATAAGAAATGTTGTCATATCCATAATCACTAAAGTACACATTCTCCCAATCTCTTTGGCTAAATTGGTCTAGCGAACTGTCATACATACTTGCTAAAATTTCAGCTTCAAGCTTATTGTCCAAAACTTTAAACGACCAGTTTTCTGTACTTCCTGGTTCAATTTTATTGCGCATACTTATTGCTTCCAACAGAATTTTTTTCTCTAAAATTTCTTTTCTAATAACTTCTGTTTTAGTTACAACTTGATTATCCCAAACGGATAAAAAGTAAAAAGTTACATTTTCTTTAGCAGTTTTTGAGTTTTTGGAAACCAATTTTCCAATGCCATCTACAAGTTGAATTTGAGAAAAATTAGTTAAATTGTTTCCATTATACGTTCTAGTATTTATAAACAAATCTTTTATTTGAGAGCGAATTTCGATTTCTGTAACATCACTATTGGGTTTTGAAATATTTATTACAGTAAATAAGCTTCCTATATCATCGGGATTTTTAATAGATAAAGTCGTAAAACTATCTTCTGTTTGTATTTTATTATTTTTAGAATCTAATGCTCTAGCAATTACTTTGTATTGCCCAAGTTTTAATGTTTTTAAAAAATCTAAATTAATTTGGTTACTTTCTTTAGTATCAAATTTTATAGTTTTTATTGCAATTTGTTTTACATCAGTATCAGTTTCATCATAAGGTTCGTTTGGGAATAATTTTTCAAATTCTTCTCTAGAAATACTTTTAATTTCTGGAACTTCAAATTGTCTTTGTTTTAAAAATTGCTTTCTTTCTAAGTAAATAATTTCAATTTCTCCTTTGCTATCTATCGGAAAATTATTAAGTGTTGTACTTACAATTGTTAAACTATTATCATTGTCAATATCTAGATTTCTATTCATTTTAATGTCTAGTTGCAACATTTTTTCACCAACATAAACACGTTGTGAAGCAGTTTTAGTTTCTCCACCAGAATCGGTTACAGTTATGTCTATATAAAAATTAATACTAGAAATAGAATCTTTAGAAATTTGAGCTTCTTCTGTAGTAAATTGAATTTTAAAATCGCCATTTCCATCAGTTGTAATTTCGTTTTGAATATAATTTGAGTTATTGTCGCTACTATCATTTTTTAAATAAATATTTTTAGAAATATCATAAGCAACTTTGGCATTACTAAGATTGCTTCCTGCAAGAGTTTTAGCATTTCCTGTAATGGTAATAACATCGCCAACAGTAAAATTTTCTTTAATTTTATTAAAAGTTACTTCAAATGTTGGACGTTTATAATCTTCAACATTAAAAGTAAAATCGTTATAATCATTATAATCTACATTGTCCCAAAATTTATGTTCGTCTTCTTTTTTATTATAATATTCTTTATCATTTTCAATATTATCTGGTTCTTCAATTGTAAGCATAAATTCTCCTGTTAAACCATTTTTAGGAATATCAAACTCACCAGAAATAGAACCAAATTCATTAGTTTTTGCATCCAATTCTTTTAAAGTAGTTCCATTTACATCTTCAATTTCTATGTGAACTGTAAGGTTAGGAACGATACTTTTTACACCATCTTTATTTTGAACCATAACCGCTTTATAAAACATTTTTTGTCCTGGTCTGTAAATTGCTCTATCAAAGAAAACCATTGCTTTGGCTTGATAATTATCGTATTCATCATCATTAGTATCATTGCTATCATAAATAAAAGTTCTGTTGTAATTATCTAATAAGGTGTCATTTTCTTTTATAAAAACTAACTGATTATCATATTTTTTTTCTACATAGCTTGGAATATATTTTTCCTTTGGAATTGCTATTTTTCCACTTGCATTACTCAAATAAGATTTTTTATTATTTATAACTTTTAATCCTTCTATTGGCTTTCCGGTTTTTCTATCCAATACAAACAACACATCATCTTTAGCTTCAGTATCAGAAATTGGTAAAATAGAAGTAACCGTAATTTTTTCATAAGTAAAAGCTAATTTTTCACCTTCATTATTTTGAGTTTCTATTAATAATAAATAATTTCCAACGTTTAATTTTTCTAACAAAATTTCTGTAGAATAATCAAAATGATCTGTTTTTTCAGGAAGTTTTCTAGTATATTTTTGAAAATAAAAATGTTTAGAAATATAATTTAATACAATAGAATCTTGAATATTAGATTGATTGTAATAGTTCTCGATATTAAAATTAGTTGGAATTTTATAGCATTTAATTACAATAGAATCTACGTTTTTATAGTTTACTAAAGCACGAATTGTTTCATTTGGATAAATAGTTTTCTTTAAATTTATAGACAATTTTTTACTTAAAATATTAATTTTTAAGTTGTTTGCTTCTGCCATCGCAGTCGGATTGACATCTGTTTTTAAAATAGAATCCGTTAGTGCAATTGCTTTGTCATAATAAGAAATTTCATTTTTTTGAGTTCTTTCAGAATAATGTAAAACACGTTTCGCTTTTAATTGTTGTGTCAAATAAATATTGGTTGATTGTTTTTCTAATTTTTCAATAGCAGTGTAATAGAGTTCAGATTTTCCATATATACCATTAATAAAATTAAAGCGTTGCAAAACTGCAATTCCCAAACGATCATCTTTTTTTTGCAGATATTGTTTTTCATTTTCCTGAAATAATGTGATTATGTTTTTTAAATTTTTGTCTTCAATTTCTTTGCAATTAAAAGTTTGAAATGTAGCTGCATCTTGAAACAAAATTAATTGTAAGTTATTATTTCTAACAGAATAGTTGTTTACCTTATTTTGAAAATGACTTATATATTTTTCTGAAACATAATCATATAAAGATATTTTTTCAGAATCTGAATTTGGAGAAATTGTAAAAATTGCATCATATTCTTTAATCTTTACTTCACGAAGCTTGTCACTGTTTTCAATAGAATTTTGGTATGCTAAATCAATTTCATCTTGAAAATCTTTCACAGTCCAAGTAGCATAATCTTTAGATTTTTGATTTTGTAAATTGGTGCGATTATTAATTTGATAATGCTCTGCATCTAAATAATTTTGAAGTAAATTGGCATAAATAGTGTTTAAAAGAGCTTTGTTAGGTTTAGAACTTGATTTAATTTTATCTTTTAAATCATTTAAAATGTCTCCTTTAACATTTTCTTCAAATACTTGTTTGAATTTTGAGATATAAAAAAAGCACTTAATAATTTGAGCATCATTATCTTTACGATTGGCTTTTTTATAAATTTCTAAAACAGCTTTATTGGCAGATTCTGTTTTTCCGTTAAGTTCATATTGAATAACTTCCTTCCAATCTGATTCGTAATTTTGAGAGAAAGTTGTAGTATAAATAAACAATAATAAAAGTAGTATACTATTTTTCATAAAATGTAGTTTCATATATAGAGTATGATTTTTATAGAAAGGTTGGAAAGTAAATTATTTTTTTACAATTATATAGTTTTTTTACTTCAACTGCATTCATTTTCTTATTTTTGAACTTTATTATAACTGATGAAATTAATTTATATTTTAGTTGCACTTTTTTCTGTTTCAGTTTCAGCACAATCTGATTATGAAAAAGCAGAGAAATTATTCAATCAAAAAAAACTTCCAGAAGCTAAAGAACTTTGTGAATCTCATTTAAAAATGCATCCAAAAGATTATAAAACTATAGAAATGCTTGGCGATATTGCTGGTCAACAAAAAAAATGGACAGAAGCAATTAAGCACTATAAAATTTTGAAATTAGCATTTCCTAAAACAGCTAATTATCACTATAAATATGGTGGTGCACTTGGTATGAAAGCCAAAACGGTTAATAAATTTAAAGCAATGGGAATGCTAGACGAAATTGAAAGTTCGTTTTTAACAGCATCTAAACTAGATTTAAAACATGTAGATTCACGTTGGGCATTGGTAGTTTACTATTTAGAAATACCAGGAATTCTTGGCGGAAGCGAAACAAAATCTCAAAAATATGCCAACGAACTTTTAGCAATTTCTCCAGTTGATGGTTACCTTGCCAATGGTTATATTGCAGAATATTTTAAACGATATAAAGTTGCCGAAAAGCAATATCTAAAAGCCAATGAAGTTGGAAAATCTAAAGTTACTTATCAAAAATTGTATGATTTATATAAAAATAAATTAAATCAGCCAGAAAAAGCAGCATTGTATAAAAAAGAAATATAAAATAATTTGGTTGTTAATTATGGTTTTTAATCTTCCATCTTCTAACTTCTATCTTCCAACTTAAATTAAATGAGAACACATTTCATAGCCATTGGTGGCGCAGCAATGCACAACTTAGCACTAGCATTACACAACAAAGGATACAAAGTTACTGGTAGCGATGATGCTATTTTTGAACCATCAAAATCTAGATTGGAAAAAAAAGGATTGCTTCCAGAAGAATTAGGATGGTTTCCAGAAAAAATAACTACAGATTTAGAAGCAATAATTCTTGGAATGCACGCCAAAGAAGACAATCCAGAATTGCTAAAAGCTAAAGAATTGGGATTGAAAATATATTCTTATCCAGAATTTTTATACGAACAATCTAAAAATAAAACTAGAGTTGTAATTGGTGGTTCACACGGAAAAACAACAATAACTTCTATGATTTTGCACGTTATGCATTACCATAATATAGAAGTAGATTATATGGTTGGCGCACAATTAGAAGGTTTTGAAACAATGGTTCATCTTACAGAAACCAATGATTTTATTGTTCTTGAAGGCGACGAATATTTATCATCACCAATTGATAGACGACCAAAATTTCATTTGTATCAACCCAATATTGCTTTGCTTTCTGGAATTGCTTGGGATCATATTAATGTGTTTCCAACATTTGAAAATTATGTTGAGCAGTTTGAAATATTTGTAAATCAAATTACAAAAGGTGGAATTTTAGTATATAATGATGAAGACGAAACTGTTAAAAAAGTAGCCGAAGAAACTACAAATACCATCAGAAGATTACCATATACAACACCAAAATATACAGTTGAAGATGGAATAACGCTTTTAGAAACACCAGAAGGAGCAATGCCAATTGAAGTTTTTGGAGCACATAATTTAAATAATCTTGCTGGAGCAAAATGGATTTGCCAAAATATGGGAGTTGACGAAGCCGATTTCTATGAAGCAATTGCCAATTTTAAAGGTGCAAGTAAACGACTAGAAAAAATTGCCGAAGGAAACGGAAAAGTAGCTTATAAAGATTTTGCACATTCGCCAAGTAAAGTTTCTGCTACAACACAAGCAGTTAAAAATCAATATCCAAATAGAAAATTAATTGCTTGTCTAGAATTGCATACGTACAGCAGTTTGAATGCTGAATTTTTAAAAGAATATGAAGGTTCACTTGATGCTGCAGATGTTGCAGTTGTTTTTTATTCGCCAGATGCTGTAAAAATTAAGCAACTAGAAGAAGTTTCTTATGAGCAAATTGCGCAATCTTTTAAACGCAATGATTTAATTATTTATACCAATCCAACCGATTTTAAAGAATATTTATTTAATCAAAATTTTGATAATTCAGCTTTGTTATTGATGAGTTCTGGAAATTATGGTGGATTGAATTTTGATGAAGTTAAAGAGTTGATGAAGTAGAAAAGTTATCCATGTTTGTCTTTTCGACACAGGAGAAATCACATAATCAAATTCAAATTATGATTTTTTTACAAATAATAGAATTTTTAAATTTTTTTGATTCAAAAAATTTATTACGAGAAAAATGGAAGATATTTAATGATATAAATGAATATAAAGGTGAAAGAATTATGGCTTTTTTTTCATTTTTAATACTATTCCTTTTTTATTTGTTTTTGATTGTTATAGTTTGTTTTATGATTTATAAAAGTCTCACTTCCCAAACTTAAAATGCCCAACAATTTTATAATTAAACAAACAATCTTCAAGAACTTGTCCGCCACCAACATTATGAACTAGCAATGGTCGTTTACCATCAGAAGATTTTTTATTGGTTACAATTCCAATGTGTGGCAATTTATTTCCAATCATCCAAGTAACAATTTCTCCAGTTTTATAATCGGAAGCATTTTTAGAAATTGTTAATTTTGTTCCTTTTCGTTCAAAGAAAACTTCAAGATTAGGAACTCGTCTATGATCGATATTAGTATCTGTTTTCTTCAATTTCCAAATTTTTGGATAGTTC
>NZ_JAYUPK010000033.1:0-3940 GCF_043760115.1 Flavobacterium sp. | reverse complement strand
ATTGTGTTTTTGGTTGGATTTGGGTACAGTGAAATTGAGTTTTTATCAGCAATAACTTCTGGAACATCAAGGCAATTTACGTTAATATTTAAATTCATGGTGGTTGTTTCGCCACATTCGTTAGTCATGGTGCAAGTATAAATACCTGTATCTGATGCTATAAGATTATTTATATTTAATATACCTGTAGTTTGCAACGGTACAATAACATCATCTTTTTTCCATACATAAGTTGTGGCGTTTGTGTTATTAATATTGTATGTAAATGGTGTATTTACACAAGGACTAAATGTGCTGGGAATAAATTCTTGATAAGATGGTTTACGGCATATTTCTATAAAATTGGCATTGTTAGAACCATTTATTGGTGCACTATTTCCTCCTTGATTTACAATTGTATTAGTATCACTTAACCATCTATAAGTGCCACCATTAGGTATTGTGCCCACAAAATGTCCATTACTATTTTTTATTAAAGATGTTGGATAACGAACATAATTATTAAAATTAGTATTGCTATTAAAAATATTAATTCCAAAATATTGTTTTACTTCAAAGACATTTGTAGTTGGTGTATATTCGAATAAAGTGCCACGAAAATCTGACAGGTCAGTACTTGTATTTCCTGGTGGAATACCACCATATTCGCACAAACCATAAACTTTACCGTTATTTCCATTAACTAAAGTATTTGGATTACCTCCTGTTACTCCATTTAAATCTATTTTTTTTGTAAAAGTATTTGAATTAAAGTTATATTCAAATAATATACCTGTGTATCCAGTTTGAGTTATTCCACCATTTAATGTAGCACCTATAAGTTTTCCAGGACTAATTTCAACTAGCTGAGTCCAAGGTGCTGAGCCTTCGGAAGCAATATCACAATTTAATGGATGTGCAACACTTAAGTTATTAGTTGAAATTTTAAATTTTACAACACAACCATTTTCATAATACGTTGACAAAGCATTAGGACAAATATTATCAAACGAAGTTCCATATAAATTACCATCTGATGCTTTAATTAACTCGTAACCAAATATATTTTTAAACGGTAATTTATTGTAGAATGTTACAATCTGCGTGTTCAAATCATATTTGTATATTCTATTATAGGTTGCTCCGTATAATTGACCTATAATTGGTTCTAAAACACCGATTCTAGGATTGGTTTCAACACCATTAGAATTTATTAAATCAGTTTCAAAATATTTTACAACTCTATATTTATTTAAAATTAAATCATACTCGTATAAAACACCAGCATTAGTTACTAATTGTCCTAAACTTCCACCAAACAAAGTTGTACCATATAACTTACCATTACTAGCCAAAAATAATTTTCCTTTAGGTATTTTACCTTCTGTACCATTAAACTCATGCATAATCACTGGGCTTTCTCCATTGATATCATACCTGGTTATATTTCCAAAATAAGCATTGGGTTGTTCAGAAATATACTCATCTCCTGAATTTACACCCCAAAGTTCTTTTTGAGAATAGCTATTTACACAGCAAAATAAAAAAAGTATTAGCATCCTTTTCATTTTGAAATTATATTAAAATAACCTTTGTCAAAGTTTAAAACTTTGACAAAGGTATTTGATTAGAAATTGTTTATAATTTATTTAATTACAATTTGTCTTGATTCTTGTTTTCCGTCAACTTTTAAAACAATAAAATAAGTTCCTTTTGCAAGACCTTCTTTTTCAATTTTATTATCGCCTCTTCGTAAAGTAAAACTTTGGATTTCATTTCCAGAAAAATCATTTAATATTGCAGTTGCACTATTATTAAAATCGGTTACTTTAATATTAAAGATACCAGAGTTGGGATTTGGTGAAATAGTTACAGTTTCAATTATTTCCTTTACAGGATTTATGGTATTTGATACTACTTGTCTTAAGGTGCTTGATCCAAAAGAGGTGGCGCAAACTTGTATTGGTCCAGGATAATTAGCACATACTTGATTAATAGGTGTTCCACCACTACCAGAAATGGTTAAAATATTGTTGGTTGAGCCACTAATTCCAATGTTTCCACTCGAAGTAGTGTAATTCACACCATTTACAGTCCAAGAGCTTACAATGCCACAAGCACCATTAACAGCATATTGATCAGAAAAAGGTCCAGGAGTTAAAACAACAGTGTAATAATTAATAGTTTTGCTTATTGTGTTACTATTACAACCATTAATACCAATTGCTGTTGCTGTAAATGTTACTGATGTTCCAGCACTATTTACAACAAATGTTGGATTTGCAGAAGTACAATTAGCAGCACAAGTTACACCAGCAGGAAACGTCCAAGTATAGCTGGTAACTCCAGTAATTGGGGTAACTGCTATACTAGTAACAGGTGCAGTTCCTTTAACAACACAATTAGGTGCTGTAAAAACAGGTGCATTTGGCTTAATATTTATTGTTGTAGAAACAGATGTAGTGTTACAAGCAGCAGTTGCAGAACGCGCACTTAATGTAAACGAACCTGCTGCAGCTCCAGTTGTATTTACCGTTACTATGGATGAAGTCGCGTTTACAAGTGTTACACCAGCTACAGATGCAGGCGTTGTAAACCATTGAATAGCATTAGATGTTGTTGGACTTAAAGTAAAAGTATTTCCAGTAGATGTACTATTTATACAAGTGGTTGTTGTTCCTGTTGGTATAACCGTTAAAGGCGCAGTAATATTGCGTTCTATCTGGTATTTAAAAATGGCAGGATCGCAAGGTCCAGTTATTGTTAATGTTAACTCTCCTGGATTATTATTGCCTTGTGTATTTACAGCTAATTGCGTATTAACATTTGCTGTCGCAACCAAACTAGTTGCAAAAGTCCAACCAGTATTAGCAGCTGTCCAAGTATACGTTTGTCCTGCTGGTGGATTTGGATATACAATATTAAATATTGCTGGTGCTGCAACTGTACCGGTTGGTACGCAAGTTGGTGGTGCTGTAACAAAAGTAAGATTAGGTGCGATAATTATATTTTTTGTAATACAAGTTGTGTGTGAACCTAGAACAAAATTATTAATTACATCAGAAACACCACCATCTGTTGTATTTGGATTTACTCTACCAAAACAACATTGTAGTGTAAAAGGAGTTACTGTTGCTCCTGTAGTAAAAGTAATAGAACTATTATCGGCAGATGTGTAGAAAGAATTGGCAACGGTTGCAGGATAAATGCTAGCTGGTAAACCACTCCAATAATAACTATCAAATCCAATATTATCATTAGTATTATCACTTACAGTTCTATCTACAGAATAAGTATAGGTTGTATTTGGTTTTAGACAACTTGGTCCAGTTATTGTTGGAATATTAAATAACGGTACAAAATTTTTAAAAACATCAAATGTTAATGAATTTCCACAACCAGTTAGACTATAACTTACTTTAACATGACCTTTACTTCTAGCCCAACTTGGATTTAATGTCTCACTAGAATTTGATCTGTAAAATTTATTATAACTAAGAATTTGAGCAGTTAATCCTGCTGCTGGTTGAGTAACTCCATTATAATTTCCACTAACTCCAACTATAGTTCCAGCAGTTGCAGTATTGGTTATGTCGCCTTTTAAACTCCAACTCGCAGTTAAAACTCCAGATGGTGGATTAAATGTAAAAGTTCCGCCTTGATTTGGAGAGTTTGGAGGAACTAACTGAGTATCTGGCATTGATACAAGTCCACCATTTGTAACTTTTCCTCCAGCACCAAAAACACCGCCAAGGGCAGTATTTGTTGTTACAACAGTACAATTTGCTGGTACAGTTACGGTTTGCGCAAAACCAAAGCTTGCACTCAACAACACAATTAATAGTAATTGTGTTTTAAAAAATTTATATAAAATATTCATATTTATGATTTTTGTTAAATTAAAATAAAGTTTTTAGGTTAGAAGATATTTAGAGCCAGTTCCTTTTCTGCGTGGTGCGAA
>NZ_JAYUPK010000032.1:0-9455 GCF_043760115.1 Flavobacterium sp. | reverse complement strand
AAAACTACTTGGTTTTGGGATTTATTTGCAATCATTATTTTATCCATTCTATTTGGATTTTTCTTTACCAAAATTCCAGAACTTGGCGGAACAATTGGCTATGAAATGAATATTTTCTTTCAAGATTATATTGGTAAAATTGGAACTTTATTGGTTTTATTATTCGGATTGGTTTTGTATTTAATTTTTAAAATAAAGGTTTCACCAGATGCAGTTAAAACATTTTTTGAAAACAAGAAAAATGATATTAAAGACAGTTTAAATTCGTTGCAAAAACCAGTTGCAGAAAACGGTGGAGAATACAATTTAGAAGAATTTGCAATTGATGAAGATCAACCAGATTATGATTTGGAAGATATAATAATGAAACCAGCATCGCAATTTGAAATTAATAAAGAAGATTTAAAACCTACAATATCAAGTTATTCTGAAAGAGAATTAGAGCCAACTTTAAAAGATAAATCATTACAATTAGACATTACTCCTACTCAAGAAATTGAACCACAATACATTCAACCAATTGAAGAATTAATTTCTAAAGAAGAAGAATTTGTAATAGAAAAAGCTAAAGAAGAAGATATCATTGAAGAAAATTTGGCTTCTAGATTAGTTGCCGATTTTGGATTGTTCGATCCTACTTTGGATTTATCAAACTATAAATTTCCAACTATAGATTTATTAAAAGAGTATTCAACCGTTGGAATTACAATAAATCAGGAAGAATTAGAAGAAAATAAAAACAAAATTGTAGAAACACTTCGCAATTATAAAATAGATATTGCACAAATAAAAGCTACTGTTGGTCCATCGGTTACACTATATGAAATTGTTCCAGAAGCTGGAATTAGAATTTCTAAAATTAAAAGTTTAGAAGATGATATTGCCTTGTCTCTTGCTGCGCTAGGCATTCGTATCATTGCTCCTATTCCTGGAAAAGGTACAATTGGTATTGAAGTTCCAAACAAGAATCCAACAATGGTTCCAATGAAAACCGTTATTGCATCTGCAAAATTTCAAGAAGCAGAAATGGAATTACCAATTGCACTTGGAAAAACAATTTCTAATGAAACTTTTGTAGTTGATTTGGCCAAAATGCCTCACCTTTTAATGGCTGGAGCAACAGGTCAAGGTAAATCTGTTGGATTAAATGCCGTTTTAACCTCACTACTTTATAAAAAACATCCTGCCGAAGTAAAATTTGTTTTAGTTGATCCAAAAAAAGTAGAATTGACACTTTTTAATAAAATTGAAAGACATTATTTGGCTAAATTACCTGATGTTGAAGATGCAATTATTACTGATAATTCTAAGGTAATCAACACTTTAAATTCGCTTTGCATAGAAATGGACAACCGTTATTCTTTATTAAAAGATGCCATGGTTAGAAACATAAAAGAATATAATGATAAGTTTAAAAGTAGAAAATTAAATCCAGAACAAGGTCATCGTTTTTTACCTTATATAATACTTGTTGTAGATGAGTTTGCCGATTTAATTATGACTGCAGGAAAAGAAGTAGAAACACCAATTGCTAGATTGGCTCAACTAGCACGTGCTATTGGAATTCACTTAATTATTGCAACACAAAGACCATCTGTAAATGTAATTACTGGAATGATAAAAGCCAACTTTCCAGCTAGAATTGCTTTTAGAGTAACTTCAAAAATTGATTCTAGAACCATTTTAGATACTGGCGGCGCAGATCAATTAATAGGTCGTGGAGATATGCTTTTTTCTAACGGAAATGATTTGGTTCGTGTACAATGTGCCTTTGTAGATACACCAGAAGTTGAAAAAATTGTAGATTTTATTGGTTCACAAAAAGCTTATGCAACTGCCTATTTGTTGCCAGAGTATGTTGGCGAAGAAAGTGCAATGAAACTAGATATGGATATTTCAGATAGAGATACATTGTTTAGAGAAGCTGCAGAAATAATTGTAACAGCACAACAAGGTTCGGCATCATTATTGCAAAGAAAGTTAAAACTGGGTTACAACAGAGCTGGAAGATTGATAGATCAATTGGAAGCTGCAGGAATTGTTGGACCATTTGAAGGAAGTAAAGCAAGAAGTGTAAACATTACTGATTTATCCTCATTAGACAGTTTATTAAATAATGAACAAAATTAAATTAAAATGAAAAAAATAGCTTCAATTGTATTTTTATTATTGATTAGTATTTCTTCAAATGCTCAAGATAAAAAGGCAAAAGCATTACTTGATGAAGTTACTGCCAAAGTTAAAACTTATAAAAACATTGTTATTGATTTTAAGTATACTTTAAATAATACTAAAGAAAACATAAATCAAGAAAGTAAAGGTAATGTTACGCTTGAAGGAAATAAATATGTATTGAATTTTATGGGAGTTACCAAAATTTATGATGGTAAAAAAAACTATACAATTGTTCCAGAAGATGAAGAAGTTACCATTTCAAGTGTAAATGATGACGATGATAAAGCAATAACTCCATCTAAAATGCTTACCTTTTTTAACAGTGGTTATAAATATACTTGGGATATTCTGCAAGATATTAAAGGAAGGAAAATTCAATATATAAAGCTTATACCAAGCAATTCTAAAGACCAAAGAAAAGAAATTTTACTTGGAATTGATGTGCAAACAAAACACATTTATAATTTGATTGAGGTTGGAAAAAACGGAACAAAAACAACATTGACTGTTAATTCTTTCAAAACCAATCAGCCATTATCAAAAAATCAATTTACATTTGTGGCTAGTAAATACCCAAAATACTACATCAATAAATTAGATTAATTTGAAGTGAAAATTCTCGATAAATACTTATTAAAAACATTCTTGATTACATTTACAACAGTATTTGTAATCTTGTTTTTTATATTCATACTTCAAGTGGTTTGGCTTTTTATTTCTGAACTTGCAGGAAAAGATTTAGATTTTATATTGATTATAAAGTTTTTATTATTTAAAATGCCAAGTATTGTTCCACTTGTACTACCACTTTCTGTTGTACTTTCATCAATTATGACATTTGGAGGATTAGCAGAAAATTATGAATTTGCTGCAATGAAATCTGCTGGAATATCTTTACAGAGAGCAATGAAAAGTATAATTGTTTTTATAATTTTTCTAAGTATTATAGCGTTTTTCTTTGCTAATAATGTGATTCCATATGCCGAATATAAATTCATCAACTTTAGAAGAAATATTGCTCAAGTAAAACCAGCAATGGCAATTGCAGAAGGACAATTTAGTGAAGTTGGTAATTATACTATTAAAGTTGATAAAAAAACTGGAGAAAACGGCAACATTCTTAACGGAATTACAATTCATAAAAAAAGTAATAATGGTGATGGAAATACTACTATCATAAAAGCCAAAAATGGAGAATTAATAAGTAATAAATCATCTAATATTTTAAAGATGGTTTTGTTTAACGGTAATTATTACGAAGATATAGTACCAAAAAAATTTGAAGAAAGAAATAAAGTTCCTTTTGCAAAAGCATATTTTAAAAAAGACATAATAAATATTGATTTAACTAAAATGAATCAATCCGAAGTAGATGAAGGTGAAATTTCGAATACAAATACAATGCTGAATGTTAATGAATTAAAATATACATTAGATTCATTAAATACCAATTTTAAAAAAGATATTCAATCATTTACAGAAAATATTTACCAACGATCAGGAGTTAATGGCATATTAATGTTTAAAAATGATAATGTTAATTCTAACTTATATAAAGGTTCTTTATTAAGCAATGTAGAAGAATCTAAAAAAAGTGAAATTTTAAGATTAGCATCAAGTACCATAGAAAATACAAATTTTTCAATTGATTCTTCAATAATAGAGATGAGAGAGAAACAAAAAAATATTAATAATCATTGGATAGCACTTTATGATAAATATGTAATTGCATTTGCTTGTTTATTAATGTTTTTTATTGGAGCACCACTTGGCTCAATTATAAGAAAAGGAGGTTTAGGATTACCTATAGTTTTTGCAGTAGGAATATTTATAATCTTTCATTTTATTAATACTTTTGGTAAAAAAGTAGCTCAAGAAAACGGAATTCCACCATTGTTGGGAACTTGGATGGCATCAATAATTTTAACTCCGCTTGCAATATTATTAACTTACAGAGCTACTAATGATATTGGTGGAATGATAAATATTGATTCTATACTAACACCAATAAATAATCTGTTTGTAAAATTATTTAAAAAATATAAAGATTATGTTTAATGAAAAAGTACAATTAAATACTATTGAAGAAGCTATTGAAGATATTCGTCAAGGAAAAGTAATTATTGTAGTTGATGATGAAGATAGAGAAAATGAAGGCGATTTTTTAGCAGCAGCAGAAAAAATTACTCCAGAAATGGTAAATTTTATGGCTACTCATGGTAGAGGTTTAATTTGTGTTCCTTTAACAGAAAACAGATGTAAGGAATTAGAATTAAGACCAATGGTTTCTAATAATACTGACCCAATGGAAACGGCTTTTACAGTTTCGGTAGATTTAAAAGGAAACGGTGTAACTACAGGAATTTCTGCATCAGACAGATCAAAAACCATTCAAGCATTAGTAAATTCTGAAACAAAACCATACAATTTAGCACGACCAGGACACATTTTTCCATTAGTTGCAAAACAAGGCGGAGTTTTAAGACGAACTGGTCATACAGAAGCAGCAATTGATTTTGCAAGATTAGCAGGATTCAAATCTGCTGGTGTTATTGTTGAAATTATGAACGAAGATGGTTCAATGGCAAGATTACCTCAACTTGTTGAAGTAGCAAAAAAGTTTAATCTAAAACTAGTTTCAATTGAAGATTTAGTTGCCTACAGAATGCAACATGATAGTCTAATTGTTAAAAAAGAAGACTTTGATATAGAAACGCGTTTTGGAAATTTTAGATTACGTGCCTACGAACAAACTACTAATAAACAAATTCATATTGCATTAACTAAAGGAACTTGGAATCTTGGTGAAGCAATCTTAACTAGAATAAATTCATCTCAAGTCAATAATGATTTATTGGGAACATTGACTAATAATGCAGATAAGCAATTAGATGAAATGTTCAAGATTATAAATCAAGAAGGAAAAGGTGCTGTTATTTTTATAAATCAAGACATGCAATCAATAAATTTACTTAGTAGAATTTCTGAATTGAAGTCTTTACAACTAAAAGGAATATTAAAAGCTCCAAAAATTATAATTGATAGTAAAGATTTTGGAATTGGAGCACAAATTCTACATGATATTGATATTTCAAAAATAAGACTAGTTTCTAACACCGAAGAAAAATCTAAAAGAGTTGGTATGATTGGATATGGTCTAGAAATAATGGAATATGTATCTTATTAAAATTATAATATCATACAAACTAACTAGTTAAAAAAATATCTTATTATTTATTAAAATTTTAATCATAAAATATTTTGGAAATCAAAAAAGGTTAGTATATTTGCACTCGCAATACTGCAATGTATTGTCGCTCATTGGAGAAATGGCAGAGCGGTCGAATGCGGCAGTCTTGAAAACTGTTGACTGTCACAGGTCCGGGGGTTCGAATCCCTCTTTCTCCGCAGTATATAGTTTCAAAAGAAACATAACAATTCAAAACTCTTTAAACATCAGTGTTTAAAGAGTTTTTTGTTTTTAGACTATGTGTCAAAACACACATAATTAGTCAAAGATTATACCTTATAAAAATATCTATCAATATTTAAAATTATAAGTGTACTAAATGTAGTTAATTCGGAGCGAATTGCTTTATTAACAATACTTTAAACGTTTTTTATATTTAATTTGTAAATATTTATTTAAAACTAAATAGCAATACTAAAAATCATTTTTTACATTAAATCTGAAAAGATTAATTAAACGGCGAAAGTCCTATTTATTGCAAAATAAAATTAGATAATGAATCAGTATCATTAAATACAAGGAAATCTATTTCATCTGAAAGATGGAATAGCACAAATAGATTAAGAAATTTATATCAACTAGAATAAGAAAAAATTTGAAACAAAAATTTTGCCACAATTTTTTTTAAATTTTTTTTTCAAATTACGGAAAACCGTAAAATAGTCTCAAAACCATTTTTTACCTTTGAAAAATCATGTAAAACTACCTAGTAAATAAAGTTGTATTACTTGTTTATATTTGGTAGGTTTGAAAAACAATCTTAATTCTTGCTATGTCTTTATTTCAAAGTACTGTTGTTAAAAAATATTCTAATACGCTCAATAAACTTATTCTTGACGAAAAGTGGCGCTTGTTTACAACAATATTCCACAATTCGGAAAAGCAACAGAATATCCGCAACAGCAAAGAAGAGCAATATCAAGCCATTTTTTTAAATGATTTGTTTGTGCAAGTTCTTGGTTACACGCAACATCCAAACACCAATTATAATTTAATTACCGAACAAAAAAACGAAACCAACAGCAAGAAAGCCGATGGTGCCATAATTTTGAACGAAAATGTACATGCTGTAATTGAACTTAAAGGAACAGAAACTACCGATTTATCTAAAATAGAAACGCAAGCTTTTGGTTATAAAAACAACCAGAAAGAGTGTAGTTATGTAATTATTTCCAACTTTGAAAAACTGCGTTTTTATATTGATAATGCTACCGAGTTTGTAGAATTTAATTTGTTTACACTTTCTAGAGACGAATTTAATTTGCTTTTCATTTGCCTTTCGCTAGAAAGTATGCAGACCGATTTACCGAAGAAAATTAAAAACGAAAGCGTTTCTAACGAAGACAAGATTACCAAAGAATTGTACAAAGACTATTCTGCTTTTAGAAAAGAATTATTTAATGATATTGTACAACTTAATCCGCAGTATAATAAACTAGAACTGTTTAAAAAAACCCAAAAACTATTAGATAGATTTCTATTTATTTTCTTTGCCGAAGACCGACAATTACTACCAACCAATTTAATTTTTAGCATCAATCTTGAATGGCAAAAACTTCGTGAAGCACGAATTGCTGTTTCGTTGTATGACAGATATAAAATGTATTTTCAAGATTTAAATACTGGTGCAAGAGTTACTTTGCCTGCTTTTGGAAAACACACTAACGAAATTGTAACCGCTCAATATGATATTTATGCCTACAATGGCGGTTTGTTTCAGCCAGATGATTTGCTAAATAATATTGCTATAAATGACGATTTACTTTTTAAACACACTAAAAAACTTAGCGAATACGATTTTGAAAGTGAAATTGACGTAAACATTCTAGGGCATATTTTTGAAAATTCGTTAAACGAAATAGACGAAATTACCAATGCCATTGAAGGACAAGAAGTTGACAAAACCAAAACCAAACGCAAGAAAGATGGCGTTTTTTACACACCCAAATACATTACCAAATACATAGTTGACAATACTGTTGGAAAACTATGCGAAGAAAAGAAAGTAGCAATTGCACTAGACGAAACCAAATATTCTACCGACAAAAAAATAAATGTTACTACCAAAAAGAAACTAAAAGAAACCTTAGACAATTACCGCGATTGGTTATTGCAATTAACCATTGTAGATCCTGCTTGTGGTAGTGGTGCATTCTTGAACCAAGCATTAGAATTTTTAATTGCCGAGCATAAATATGTAGACGAACTGCAAGCCAAACTGTTTGGCGATGCATTAATGTTGAGCGATGTAGAAGGAAGTATTTTAGAAAACAACCTTTTTGGGGTTGACCTCAACGAAGAAAGTGTAGAAATTGCCAAACTCTCGTTATGGTTGCGCACCGCACAACGCAACCGGAAATTAAACAGTTTAAACAACAATATAAAATGTGGTAATTCATTAATAGACGATGCTGCCATTGCTGGCGACAAAGCGTTTAACTGGCACAACGAATTTCCTAAGGTTTTTGCTAATGGCGGTTTTGATGTTGTGATTGGAAATCCGCCTTATGTGAGTGTTAAATCAAATTATTATCTTGAAGAAAAATTTAATACGATTTCCTGTGGAGATTTGTATGCTTTATTTTATGAAAAAAGTATTAATATATCTAATAATAAAGGAATAGTTGGTTTGATAACTCCAAGTTCATTTTTAACAAATATTGGCTATTTAACATTAAGAAATTTTCTTCTACATTTTAAAATAAATATAATAATTGATTTAGGAGAAAAAGTATTCAGTGATGCTTCTGTTGATTCGGCTATACTGATAATTGAAAATGAGTATTCAGATGATAATATAATTAAGTGTTCATCATCAGACTTTGTATTCAAATCCATTAATAAAAAAACCTTTTTAAAATATAGTAATAATATTTTTAACATTTATTCAAATCCAATTGCATTTAAATTAACTTCAAAAATTGATACAAAAACTTATAAACTTGATGATTATCTAAAATTTTCTAGAGGTTTAGAATTTGGTTTTAATAGTGAAAAAATATTTCCCATTAAAGAAAATGGTGATTATAAACCCGTGTTGTGTGGCGGAAATATTTCAAAAAATAGAATATTTTTTGAAAATAAGTTTGTATTATTTGACGAAAGTAATCCATCTATTTATAAATCAAAAGAAATTTATGAAACTGAAAAAATATTAGTTAAAAGAATTGGAAACAACATAATAGGAAGTTATGATAATAATGGTTTTTATAATGTTTGCGATGTATACAATTTACAACTCAAATCAGAGGAATTTTATAGTTTAAAGGTAATTAGCTTTTTAATCAACAGCAAATTAATGAATTTTTATTATGATATAAATTTTAAATCTGTAAAAAAATTATTTCCAAAAATACCAATACAAAACCTAAAGTTGTTACCAATACCAAAATATAGCAAACAAAACCAACAACCATTCATAGAAAAAGCAGATTTAATGTTGAATTTGAATAAACAATTACAAGAAGTAAGTTCAAAATTCAGCAAGTATTTTTCTGGTCAGTTTAAAATAGAAAAGCTTAGTGGTAAGTTAGAAAAATGGTATGGTTTATCGTTTGATGATTTTATAAAAGAAATAAACAAAGCCATAAAAACCCAAAAAGGCACACCACTTACTAAAAAAGACGAGTTTGACTGGATAGATTTATTTGAAGAAAATAAAGCAAAAGCAAATAAATTGCAAAGTGAAATAGCTATTACTGATAAAATTATTGATGCTATGGTTTATGAATTGTATGGATTGAGTGAGGAAGAGATTGGGATTGTTGAGAATAGTTAATTAGTTTTGTTATTGTGTTTGTTATGTCATTCCGAAGGTTTTGTCATTCCGACAAAGGAGGAATCACAAAAAGTTAATCAAACAACACTTGACTGAGAATATGTGATGTTTCCAGCGTCAACATGACAAAGAAAAAGTGTTAGTTTTGTCGTTGCGATAGTTTTGTCGTTGCGCTAGTTTTGTCATTCCGACAAAGGAGGAATCACATAAAGTTAATCAAACAATACTTGACTAAGAATATGTGATGTTTCC
>NZ_JAYUPK010000031.1:0-28093 GCF_043760115.1 Flavobacterium sp. | reverse complement strand
TTGCTGTAAATAGCAATGGTTGGATTTCTTTTGGTTCTTCACTACTATCACCATCTGTAAATATGAATACAACTTCATCATATACGCCAATAGCATCAATATCTAGTGAAGTAACTAATGATTTAGTTGCAAGAGTTTCAGCAATGGGAAGAGATTTGCAGTCCCAAATTGGTGGAGAAATTCGTTATCAAGTACTTGGTAATTCTCCAAATCAAACTTTGGTTATACAATGGAAAAATTTTAAAAAATTTAATCAAGCCGGTGATTCCTATAATTTTCAAATTAGATTATCAGAAACAACTAATGTTGTAGATGTTGTTTATGGTTCTATGACAAGTAATGCTACCGCAGGACTTTTTCAATGTGGTTTAAGAGCCAATCCAAATACTTCAAGCACAAACTATAACAGTAGGACTACAACAACAGATTGGTCTAGTTCAACAGCAGCAACAAATTCTGATAATACTTTAATTTTGTCTCAAACTGTTTTTCCAGTTTCTGGTTTAACCTATACTTGGAATCCACCGTTAAATTGCAGTGGAACTCCTAATCCAGGAAATACTTTATCAAGTGTTTCATCAGTTTGTAACAATGTAAATTTCAATTTATCATTAGAAAACACAACAGTTGGTTCCAATGTTTCTTATCAATGGCAATCATCAACAGATAATATAAATTTTATTTCAATCACTAATGCAATTGCATCAACTTTATTTACATCTCAAACTGGTTCTACTTATTACAGATGTATTGTAACTTGTAATGCATCAAGTGAAACAACCAATAGTAATTCTGTTTATGTTTTATCAAATTCATTATCACAATGTTATTGCAATCCAACTTACACAAATGGTAAGACAGATGGAGATTTAATATCTAACATCACAATATCTGGAACAACACTTTCTAACAATTCTGGTACAGCAAATGTAAATCCATCATTTACTTATTTTACAGGTCAGCCAAATTATACAGGAACACTACAAGCTGGTTCTACATACAATATTAATGTAGCAGTAGGTACATTTGGATTTCAAAACGTAGCCGTTTGGATAGATTATAATGATAATGCAATTTTTGAAACATTAGAAAGAGTAGGTTTTACAACCGCTTCAATTGGAGCTAATGGAAGTACAACTTTTCCTATAAGTTTAGCTTGTAATCCAACTACAGGTATGCATAGAATGAGAGTTAGAGATGTTTATAATATTGCCGGAATTTCTATTGATCCATGTTTAAATTATTTATATGGTGAAACAGAAGATTATGATATTAATATTACAGCAGCAGCAGTTTGTCCTCAACCTGCAAATTTAAATGCTGTAAATATTACTAATAATTCAGCCGATTTATCTTGGACTATTGGATGCGTAGAAACTCAATGGGATTTACACTTAACTACATTAGGTGGAGGAATTCCAACAGGAATACCATCAAATGTA
This sequence comes from Flavobacterium sp., assembly GCF_043760115.1. GTDB lineage: Bacteria > Bacteroidota > Bacteroidia > Flavobacteriales > Flavobacteriaceae > Flavobacterium. The sequence goes on along the minus strand of NZ_JAYUPK010000031.1, from coordinate 26,651 downwards.
AATGTCACAAGTGTTTTTAATGCTACAAGCTTGCTACCAGATACAGATTATGAATTTTATGTAAGAGCTAATTGTTTAGCTAATGGTTATAGCTCTTGGACTGGACCATTTACTTTTTCTACAATTCCGTTACCACCAAGTAATGATAATTGTATCAATTCTACTTCTTTAATAATTGGGAATGTATTTAATGACAATTCTGTTGTAACAACAAATATTTCTGCAACAAATTCAAATCCTCCAGCTGCTGGATGTTCTTTTTATAATGGTGGAGATGTTTGGTTTTCTGTAACAATTCCTGCTTCTGGTAGCGTAACTGTTGAAACTAAATTTTTAACTGGAAGTGCAATTTTAGATACTGGAATGGCAATATATTCTGGATCTTGTTCTAGTTTAGTTCTTGTTGAATGTGATGATGATGATGGAACAGGTAATTTTTCACTTATTTCCTTAACAGGAAGAACACCAGGAGAAGTTGTTTATGTAAACACATTTGAATATGAAAATAATGCATTTGGAAATTATCAAATTGCTGCTTATGATTGTTCGTCTACAACACCGGAACCAACAGGAAATACTACTCAAGCATTTTGTAGCGAAGCAACAATTGGAGATTTATATGTTGATGGAACAACAATAAAATGGTATGATGCTTTAACAGGAGGAAATTTACTTTTACTAACCGATGCAATTGTTTCAAATACAACTTATTATGCATCTCAAACTATTAATTGTGAAAGTTTTAATAGAATTGCAGTTTTAGCAATAATTTCATCAGCACCAATTGTAAATAACAGTACATTAATTCAATGTGATGACAATACTAATGGTATTGAAATTTTTAATTTAACAAATGTAAACTCAAGTATTTCATCTTTACCAAATACCACTTTTACTTATTTTATATCAATTTTTGATGCTGAAAGTAATACTGCACCAATTACAAACTCAACTGCTTATGTAAATACTATAAATCCAGAAACTATTTTTGTTAGAGTAGAAAATCAATATGGATGTTATTCTATTGCCGAATTAAATTTAAGTGTAACAACAACTTTATCTCCAACTGGTTCTGCTAGTCAGTCTTATTGTAACGGTACAGTTGCTTCTCTTCAAGCAGTAGGAAATTCTGTTCAGTGGTATGATTCATTATTAAGTACAACTCCATTACCATCTTCAACTTTATTAGTTGATCAGATTAGTTATTTTGCTTCTCAAACTCAAAATGGTTGTGAAAGTGGAAGTAGACTTGAAGTTGTTTATACTTCCAATTGTCCTTTTGCAGGATGTTTAAGTGATACTTTTGGACAATTTCCAGCTGTTACATTTGTGCCAATCTGTTCTGGAATTCAAGAAATTATAACTACAACAGGATATACTGCAGAGTATTCAGCTGTTACAGTAACTTCTGGAATACAATATTCATTTAAATCATCTAACAATTCAACTTTTATTACTATAGCAAATGATTTAGGTACAATAATTTATACTTCTGGAACTGGAAATGTAAATTGGATTTCTACTATTTCTGGAGATATAAGATTTTATACTCACTTAAGTACTGCTTGTGATGGAAATGATACAGAAATTGGTAGAGCAGTTCAATGTGGAGTTGCTCCATCACCACCAATTAATGATGAATGTGTTGATGCAATTTCATTAATTCCTGGAGGCGTTTTTGCAGATAATCCATTAATAGTTTCTAATTTTGGCGCAACTGCTTCTTCTGGAGTTTTAGAACCTAGTTGTGGTGCCTATTTTGGTGGCGATATTTGGTATTCTGTTGCAGTACCAACATCTGGTAATGTAACAATACAAACCAATTCTACTGACGATACAGTTACAGATACAGTTGTTGAAGTTTACAGTGGAGATTGTTTAAATTTGACTTCTCTATTGTGTAATGATGATACTAATGCTGGATTTTCATCACTATCTCTTACAGGATTACTTCCAGCAAGTACACTATTAGTTAGAACTTTTTCATATAATAATGTTGAAATTGGAACTTATGGAATTTCTGCATTTGATGCTTCTTTATCAACTTCAAATTTTGATACTTCAAATTTTAAATTTTATCCAAATCCAGTGAATGATATTTTAACTATTTCTAACACTGATTTAATCTCTAAAGTTCGAGTAATTAATTTATTAGGACAAGAAATATTTTCAAAATCTATAAATTCAACAGAAGGAAAAATTGATATGAGTTCGTTACCTACTGGAACATATTTAGTAAAAGTATCTTCCAATGATCTTGTAAAAATCATAAAAATAATTAAGCAATAAATCATATTTTATAGTATTTTTTAAAGTCCTGCAATTGCGGGACTTTTCTTTTTTTAGAAATCATTATATTTGTTAAAATTTTTTATAAATGTATTTTTCAATAATTATTCCTGTCTTTAATAGACCAGACGAAATAGAAGAACTTTTACAAAGTTTAGTTTCAATAAATTATAATCAAACCTTTGAGGTTGTTATTGTTGAAGATGGTTCAACAGAAAACTGTAAAAGTGTAGTTGAGCAATTCGCTACTAAATTATCAATATCTTATTTTTATAAAAATAATTCTGGTCCAGGTGATTCTAGAAATTATGGAATGCAAAAAGCCAAAGGCGATTATTTTATAATTTTTGATTCAGATTGTATAATTCCATCAAATTATTTAACAGAAGTTGAAAATGAATTAAAAACTAAATATGTAGATTGTTTTGGTGGACCAGATAAAGCATTAAAATCGTTTTCTAGAATTCAAAAAGCTATAAATTTTGCAATGACTTCTTTTTTAACAACTGGAGGAATTCGTGGTGGTTCAGAAAAAATTACCAAGTTTCAACCACGAAGTTTTAATATGGGAATTTCTAAAAAAGCTTTTTTAGAATCTAAAGGTTTTGGAAATATTCACCCAGGAGAAGATCCAGATTTAAGCATCAGATTATGGAAATTGGGTTATGAAACTAGATTATTTTCTAATGCATTTGTGTATCATAAAAGAAGAATAGATTGGGAAAAATTCTCAATGCAAGTAACAAAATTTGGAAAAGCGCGTCCAATATTAAATTCTTGGTATCCAGAATATAATAAAATTACTTTTTGGTTGCCTACATTGTTTGTTTTAGGTTTTATATTTTCAATAATTGCATTAATTCTATTGTATGAAATTTTTCTACAAGTTTATTTTGCTTATTTCGTTCTGATATTTATTGTTTCAAGTATTCAAAATAAAAGTATAATTATTGGATATTTATCAGTAATTGCAACGTTTAGACAATTTTTCGGATACGGAATTGGGTTTTTAAAATCATTTATTAAAATAGCAATTTTAAAACAAAAACCAGAAATTGCTTTTCCAGAGTTGTTTTTTAAAAAGAGAATAGAATCTGATGAATCTATAATTTTAGAAAAAAAATCTGACTTAGAAATTAAATCTGAAGTAAAAATTAATATAGAAAAAGAAAAAAAATCTGAAATAGAAACCAAAGAAGAAATTAAAATACCAAAACCATTTGTAAAAACTAAAATTATTGGTTTAACAGGCGGAATTGGAAGCGGAAAAACTACTGTTGCTAATTATTTCAAAGCCAAAGGAATTCCAGTATATATATCTGATGTCGAAGCTAAAAAAGTAATGGAATTTCCAGAAATAATTGCCAAAATTGAAAATACATTTGGTTCTGATTTAATTTTAAATAATCAATTAAATAGAGAAAAATTAGCATCGATTGTTTTTTCATCACCAGAAAAATTAAAACAATTAAATACAATTGTACATCCAGCAGTAAAAATACATTTTGATAACTGGATAAAAAACAATCAAAATTCTGAATTTATTGTTAAAGAAGCGGCAATACTTTTTGAGAGCGGAAGTTATAAAGATTGCGATAAAATTATTACAGTTACTGCGCCACTTGAAATGCGAATAGAGAGAATACTTACAAGAGATAACACAACCAGAGAAAAGGTTTTACAACGTATAAACAATCAAATCTCTGATGAAGAGCGAGTTGCTAAAAGCGATTATGTAATTACTAATGAAAAAAGAGAAGAAATTGAAGAACAAGTTGATAAAATCATTATTTTATTGAAAAATAAATAATTTTTGGCTTCAATGTTAATGTTTGGTTAATACATTAACACTATAAATGTTAAAATGCTAATTTTGTTATGATGAATAAGTTTGTTTTTCGGCTGTTAGTGGTTTTAATGAGTTTGTCTTTATTAGGAATAATATTGGTTCAAGTTTATTGGTTTAATAAATCACTAGAAAACAACGAAGAACAGTTTAAATTTCACGTAAAACAAGTATTAGGAAATGTTGCAAGAAAACTTCAAAAACAAGAAGAATATGCGTTTTACAGTAAGAATAATACATTAAAATCTAATACTAAAGTTGTACCAAAAAAGGATGATCTTTTAGAGTATGGTTACTATCAAAGAAATGCGAAAACCAATAAAACTATAATTTATTCTAACAGTATAATTTCTGAAGATTATGATATATTTTCTACGTTCTTTGATAAAAATTCTGATAGTTCAAAAGTAAATGGATTTAGTTCTAAAAGAAAAACCGAAGTTTATAATAATAATTCTATAGACAATACAAGGTTTCAAAATCGTGCTATTCCTGATATAACTGTTGAAAAAACTGGAAATTTAGATATTCTAGAAAGCGCTCAATTTGAAATTGCTTATAAAGATATTTTTTCTGCATATGCCATACAAGATAGAGTTACCAAAGAGAAACTACAAGATCTTGTGTCTAAAGAATTAGATGAATATGGTGTAAAAACACCTTTTGAATTTAATGTTTATAGTAATGGTTTGGCAACTAAAATTAAATCGGAACGCTTTAGATTTGATAAATATGCAACCTATTCAATTCCAATTTTTATGGATAATGATGGAAGCGAAAAATATCAATTATTACTAACGTTTCCTCAAAAGAAAAAGTTTTTGTTTAGAGAAATTCTTGCCATTACACTATTATCTATAGTTTTTACGTTAGTTATAATAATTGCATATTCAAATGCATTACATCAATTAATAAAACAAAGACATATATCTGAAATTAAAACTGATTTTATTAATAATATGACTCACGAGTTTAAAACACCAATTGCTACAATAAATTTAGCACTTGATGCCATTAAAAACCCAAAAGTAATTGACGATAAAGAAAAGATTTTTAGGTATTTACAAATGATTCGTGACGAAAATAAACGAATGCATGCACAAGTAGAAAATGTATTGAGAATATCCAAATTAGAAAAAAAGGAGTTGGATATTGCTAAAGAATCATATAATGTTCAAGATATTATTGAAGATGCAATAGATCACGTAAATTTAATAATTGAAGATAGAAACGGAACAATTACTAAACATTTTGATGCAACCAGAACATCTGTTTTATTAAATGATGTTCATTTTACTAATGTATTTGTAAATATTTTAGATAATGCAATAAAATATTCACCATCAGAACCAGTTATAGAAATATTTACAGAAAATATAAAAGAATTTATAGTAATAAAAATTAAAGATCACGGTTCTGGAATGAGTAAAATAGCTCAAAAAAGAATTTTTGAAAAATTTTACAGAGAACACACAGGCGATTTGCACAATGTTAAAGGTCATGGTTTAGGATTAGCTTACGTTAAAAGAATAGTAGAAGATCACAATAGTGAAATATTTGTAGAAAGTGAAAAAGGAAAAGGAAGTACATTTATTATAAAAGTACCACTCATAAATTAAAAAAAAACAACAAACAAAAAATAAGAATAAAAATGGAAAAAGAAAACAAAAGAATATTATTGGTTGAAGATGACCAAAATTTTGGAGCAATTTTAAAAGATTATTTAATGCTAAATGACTTTGATGTTGTATTGGCAAAAAATGGTATGGAAGGTTTTGAAAAATTTAAAAAAGACACTTACGATTTATGTATTCTTGACGTAATGATGCCATACAAAGATGGTTACACACTTGCCAAAGAAATTCGTGAAAAAAATAAAGAAGTGCCAATAGTTTTTCTTACTGCCAAAACTATGAAAGAAGATGTGCTTAAAGGTTACAAAGTTGGTGCCGATGATTATTTAAACAAGCCATTTGACAGTGAAGTTTTATTGATGAAAATTAAAGCAATAATGCAAAGAAAATCATCTGAAGTTAAAGCTGAAAATGTACAATTTGAATTTCAAATTGGTAAATTCCATTTAAATTCTAAATTGCGTTTTTTAAATTTTCCAGGAAACGAACCAATAAAATTATCTCCTAAAGAAAATGAATTGCTAAAAATGTTAGCCATTTATGTTGAAGATTTAATGCCAAGAGAATTGGCTTTAACTAAAATATGGAGAGATGATAACTACTTTACTTCTAGAAGTATGGATGTTTATATTGCCAAATTAAGAAAATATTTAAAAGAAGACGAAAACGTAGAAATTTTAAATATTCACGGTGAAGGATTTAGACTTGTTGTAAAAAACAAATAAATTTCAACATAATTTTAAAAAAGCTTTCAAATTAATTTTTGAAAGCTTTTTTAGTTATAAATTGTTTTCTAAAAATAGTTTTAACTCAGGAATTATCATTTCAGGAGTTAATTTTAAATACATTTCTCTTGGATTTTTTTCAATTTCTCTGTTCATTTCATACGACAGTTCAGACATTGCATTTGGTACAAAATCTAATAAATGAACCGATTTATGAAATTTTCCATCTTCAAAGCTTGACCAATCTTCTTTATGTATATAAGGAGAAAAAATAGTAAAAGTAGGTTTATTAAGTGCTTTTGCTATATGAACAGTTCCACCTTCGTTAGATACTAAAGCGCTACATTTACTCATTATTACAGCAAAATCTCTAATGGTTGGAGCATAAATATCTAGTATAATATTTTGCTTAAAATTACATAAATTATAAATTTTGTCTGCTTCTTCTTTTTGATTTGGAGCATAATTAAAAAGCAAATAGCAATTAAAATTTTGAGCAATAAAATCAATTATTTGAGCAACATATTCATAGGGCATCGATTTTTGTGGAGTACTACCAAGAATACCAAGCATTATAACTTTTTTGTCTGAATATTTTTCTAATACAGTAGCATTTTTTTCGGCTTCTGTTAAAAATATTTTAGGTTCATAATCTATGTTTTCAAAAGTATCAACTTGTTTTAAAAGATGAATTCTATCTTCTATTGCTTTGCCACAAACTAGTGTTTTTTCTTTTAAAATAGCAACTGGATGTGTGTAATAACCTAAATTTCCAATTTTTTTTCTGCTTTTATGACCAACAGTTTGTTTTGCTCCACCAAACTTGCATATCAATCTGCTTTGCAATTTAGAATAAGGATCAAAAATTACATCATACTTTTCTTTTCTTGATTTTAGAATTAATTTAAACAGATTTCCAAACTTTTTTAATTCCTTTTCATTGATGCTTATAATTTTATCAATATTAGGATTATTTTCAATAACACCATGCGTAAAATCGTATGCCATCAAGTGAATTTCACTTTTTGGATACTTTTTTTTATAGTTATTAGCAATAACAGAACTTATTAGTACATCGCCAATTCGCTTGTTCTGAATAATTAAAATCTTGTTCATACAAAGTATTTCTTGGTGCAAAGTACTATTTTTTATACTTTTAAACCAAATTATAATTATCAACTGTGCCAATTTTCATTAATAACAATTACAAATCTCAAGAAAATGCTATACATCAATTAGTTAACAACTTTTTTGATGATGGTGAATGGATAGTTAAAGGTTCTAGAAATAGTATAAAATCTAATTTTTTAAATAATGAGAATGTAAATATTAAATTTTTTCAAAAACCTGGACTTTTAAAATCAATTATTTACTCCTTTTTTAGAGCTACCAAAGCCAAACGATCTTTTGATTATGCTAATTATTTAATAGAAAACAATATTAAAACTCCTTTTCCAATTGCTTATATTGTAGAAAAAAATTCTTTCGGTTTGTTAGGAAACAGTTATTACATTTCGCAACAAATTGAGTATGATTTTACAATTCGTGAACTTATTCATAATCCATCATTTGAAAACAGACAATCAATTTTAGAACAATTCGCAAGTTTTACCTTTAATATGCACGAAGCTAAAATTAACTTTCTAGATCATTCGCCAGGAAATACTTTAATTGTGAAAAGAGATAAAATTAATTATGATTTTTATCTGATAGATTTAAACCGAATGAAATTTGAAAATTTATCTATACAAAAACGAATGGATAATTTTAAAAAAATGTGGTTGTCTAAAACTATGGTTAAAATTATTGCCAATAAATATGCCGAGTTAAGTGAGCAAAATAAAAGCGAATTGCAACAAATTTTACTTTTAAAAACTAAGCAATTTAAATATAAAACCTACCGAAAAAAGTTCTTAAAAAAGAAAATTGGATTATAAATTTCTCAATTTACAATCCAATTTACAAATATTATTTTTCAATTTAAACAGCTACATCATATTCTCTAAGAGCATCGTTTAACGAAGTTTTTAAATCTGTAGAAGGTTTTCTTTGACCAATAATTAAAGCACATGGAACTTGAAAATCGCCAGCAGCAAACTTCTTGGTATAACTTCCAGGAATTACAACACTTCTTGCAGGCACAAATCCTTTATATTCAACTGGTTCATTTCCAGTAACATCTATAATTTTAGTTGAAGCAGTTAAACAAACATTGGCACCTAGAACAGCTTCTTTTTCTACTCTAACACCTTCAACAACTATACATCTAGAGCCAATAAAAGCGCCATCTTCTATAATTACAGGCGCAGCTTGTAACGGTTCAAGAACGCCACCAATACCAACGCCACCAGAAAGATGCACATTTTTACCAATTTGCGCACAACTTCCCACTGTTGCCCAAGTATCAACCATTGTTCCTTCATCTACATAAGCACCAATATTTACATAGCTTGGCATTAAAATTACACCTTTAGAAATATACGCACCATATCTTGCAACTGCTGGCGGAACAACACGAATTCCTTTTTCGGCATAACCAGTTTTTAATAACATTTTATCGTGGTATTCAAAAATTCCACTTTCCCAAGTTTCCATTTTTTGAATAGGAAAATATAGTACAACTGCTTTTTTTATCCATTCATTAACTTGCCAACCAGTATTTGTTGGTTGTGCAACTCGCAATTCTCCTGCATCAAGCAAGGCAATCACTTCTCTAATTGTTGCTAAAGTAGTTTCGTCTTTCAATAAATCTCGGTTATCCCAAGCATTTTCTATAACAGTTTGTAAGTTTTTCATTTAATAATATTTTGCACAAATATAAAATCTTTTTTTGTTAGTAGCGAATGGCTTGCGAGTATTTATCTACCATTTTCCAGCCATACGTTTCAATCTTTATTTAATTGTCTTGGGTTGTAACCCAAGACAATTAAATAAAGGATTTTCACTTCTGTCTGGGCTAGAATTAGTTATGTCTTTTGTAAAAATTGAATTTAAAAATGAAGTTTACAAAAGACATAAATTTTTAGCCCTGATGCAAAGGAAAAACCTTTTTTTATTTTCAAAAAAAGTTTTGGGAAGGCTGCAGGAATAGGCATTGTTGAAATGCCCAAGCCATTCGCTACTGATATTCATCAGCACAAGTACTGATATTCATCAGCACAAGTATGAACAAAATAAAATATTAAAGTTTATCTTTTAAATACTTTCCAGTAACCGATTTTTTATTTCTAGCCACATCTTCTGGAGTTCCAACGGCCAAAAGTTGTCCTCCATTTTCGCCACCTTCTGGACCTAAATCTATAATCCAATCGGCACATTTTATTAAATCGAGATTGTGTTCTACCACAATTATAGAATGTCCTTTATCTATCAAAGCATCGAACGACGCCAATAACTTTTTAATATCGTGAAAATGTAAACCTGTTGTTGGTTCATCAAATACAAACAATGCTTTGTCTTTAGTAGTTCCTTTTACAAGAAACGAAGCTAGTTTTATTCGCTGTGCTTCTCCACCAGAAAGAGTAGAAGAGGATTGCCCAAGTTGAACATAACCTAGGCCAACGTCTTGAAGCGGTTGAATTTTTTGGGTAATTTTTGTTTGCTTGTGTTCATTAAAAAATAAAATAGCATCGTCAATAGTCATTGTTAAAATGTCGTCTATATTTTTTCCTTCAAAGTTTACTTCTAAAACTTCTTTCTTAAATCGTTTGCCGTTACAAGTTTCGCAGGGCAACTCAACATCTGCCATAAAAACCATTTCTACATTTATAGAACCATCGCCTTTGCAGGTTTCACATCGTCCGCCATCAACATTAAAGGAGAAATGTTTGGGTAAATATCCTCTTATTTTTGATAATTTTTCTTTGGCATACAAATCTCTAATGTCATCGTAAGCTTTGATATAAGTAACAGGATTTGATCGTGAACTTCTTCCAATTGGGTTTTGATCGACATATTCAATATGATGAATTTTGTGATAATGTCCTTGCATATCAGTAAATTGACCTGCTTTTTCACTTACGCCTTCTAATCTTTTTTGAATGGCAGGAAATAATATTTTCTTAACCAAAGTACTTTTTCCGCTTCCAGAAACTCCAGTAATTACAGTTAAACATTCTAATGGAAAACGAACATCTAGATTTTGTAAATTATTTTCTCTTGCGCCAAGAATATCAATATAGGATGACGTTTTTCTGCGTATTCTAGGCACTTTAATTTCCATTTCACCATTTAGGTATTTTGCAGTCAACGAATCAGATTTTAAAATTTCGTCAAATGTTCCTTGTGCAACTAAATGTCCGCCATGAGTTCCAGCTTCTGGACCAATATCTATAATCATATCGGCTTGTTTCATAATGTCTTCGTCATGTTCTACAACAATTACAGTATTGCCTAAGTCACGAAGATTTTTTAAAACTTCTATTAATAATTCGGTATCTTTTGGATGCAATCCAATACTTGGTTCGTCTAGAATATACATTGATCCAACCAAACTACTACCAAGTGATGTTGCTAGATTTATTCGTTGCGATTCGCCACCAGAAAGTGTTGCCGAATTTCTGTTTAAGGTTAAATAATCCAATCCTACATTACTTAAAAATGACAATCTGCTATTAATTTCTATTAAAAGTCGTTTGGCAACTGTGGCATCGTAATCTGATAATTTCAAATTTTTAAAAAATGGAATCAATCTTTTTATAGATAAATCAACCAAATCTGATATTGTTTTTCCGCCAACATGAATATAATTGGCTTCAACTCGCAATCGTTTTCCTTTGCAAACGTTGCATTTGGTTTTTCCTCTGTAACGAGAAAGCATTACACGGTTTTGAATTTTATAATTTTTTTCTTCAAGTTCTTTAAAGAAATCATTCAATCCAGTAAAATATTGATTGCCTTTCCAAACCAAGTCTTTTTGAGCTTCGGTTAATTCAAAATAAGGTTTATGAATAGGAAAATCAAACTTGTATGCTTTGTTAACCAACTCCTCTTTAAACCAACCCATACTTTCGCCACGCCAAGGAAAAATTGCATTTTCAAATATAGAAAGTGACGTGTTTGGAATTACCAATTCATCATCAATTCCTATAATGTTTCCATAACCTTCGCATATAGGACATGCTCCATAAGGATTGTTAAAACTAAATAAATGTACGTTTGGTTCTAGGAAAGTCATTCCATCAAGCTCAAAATTCGAACTGAATTCCAATCGTTTTTTAGAATCAATTTCTTGAAGAAAACAATCTCCTTTTCCTTCAAAAAAAGCAGTTTGAACAGCATCAGACAATCTATTATAAAAATCTTCATCTCCAGTAACTTCTTCATTTAATACAATTCTGTCTACTATTAATAAGGTGTTTTTAATAGTTAGTTTTTTTGTCTTATCTTTTTTGTCATCTCGAGCGCAGTCGAGAGACGAGATGCTATCTAGTCGAATCATTTCATTATCAACCAAGATTCTTGCAAAACCTTGTTGTAATAATGCTTTTAATTTATCTTCAAATTTTCTATCTTTTTCTAAGAAAATTGGAGCGAGAAGCAACCATTTAGTTCCAATTTCTAATGTTTTAACTTTGTTTACAACATCAGTTACGGTATCTTTTTTTACTTCATTACCAGAAATTGGCGAAATTGTTTTACCAATTCTAGCGAATAATAATTTTAGATAATCATAAATTTCTGTTGAAGTTCCTACTGTAGAACGCGCATTTGTAGTATTAACTTTTTGTTCAATGGCAATTGCAGGTGCAATTCCTTTTATGTAATCTACTTTTGGTTTGTCTAATCTGCCAAGAAATTGTCTAGCGTAAGATGATAAACTTTCAACATAACGCCTTTGACCTTCTGCATATAAAGTATCAAAAGCCAATGAAGATTTTCCAGAGCCAGAAAGTCCAGTAATAACGACTAACTTGTTTCTTGGTATAGCAACATCAAGGTTTTTTAAATTGTGAATTTGAGCACCTTTTATAAGAATATTTTTCTTAGGTTCTAATGTAGAAATATCTTTTATAATCATAGCAAAATTAAAATACAAGCAAAGATAAACATTACAATTACAGAAATCAATCTACATCTATTAAGGATTTCATAAAATTAATTCACTTTTTTTTAATTAAATGAAATTATACTGTTTTAATGTTAATATTTTTCTATTTAAAACACTTTCAGAATACAAAAAAAGAACGTTTTAAACTATACATTAACTATACAAATCAATTTTTTCTAATTTATATATGTGTTAAATAAATACCAGTAAATTCAATATATTCCATATTTCAATCGATTTAGTAGATATATTTTTTGTATAGTTTTTATATAGTTAAACAAAAAATCAAATGATTTAGTGTTTCATTACATTTGTATAAATCAAAAACTCACATATTATGAAAAAAATTACTTTATTTATTACCCTAATGGTTTATTCATTGGGATTTTCTCAACAACAGCAGTACAATCTTGGTTTCGAAGATGGAACACCATCTGCAACTCTTGCGAATTGGGCAACATTTGAAAATCCTAGCCCAAGTGCAGAAATTGTTGTAAATCCATCACCAAATGGAGTCAATACATCAACAACAACAAAGGTTTTGAAATTAAATATGACTCAAGGTTCTGCTTGCTATTCAGGAACAGTCAATTTTCATAATACATTAGGTACGTGGCAGTTTAATACTTCGATACCAAGTAATACTACGTTAAGTATGAAAGTTAATAAGAGTATAGTTGGTAAAGTAGGAATAAAATTTGCAAATGCAACTAATGGAACTGTTATTGAAATTACAGATAACCAAGGATTAGTTTCTACTGTTAATGAATGGGTTACTTTGACTTGGAATATTTCTGGATTAAATGCTGGCGATAATGTTAATGTAGATCAAGTGGTTGTTTTTATTGATTGGCGTTGTAACGAAGCTCCAAGACCATCAGATGTTCAACTGTTAGTTGATGATATTTCTTGGGGTGCAAATAAATTAACTGATGCTGCAACTTGTTCTGATGGAATCCAAAATGGTTCAGAAACAGGAGTTGATTGTGGTGGTACTTGTACTCCTTGTCTTGGTCAAGAACCTTTAGTTGCTGCACCAACACCTCCAGTTAGAGTTCAAAGTGATGTAGTTTCAATATTTAGTAATGCATATAGCAATGTTGCATTGTCAGAACTTCCTACAAGTTGGTCAGAATTAACTACTTTTACTCCTTTGCAAATTGTATCTAATGATACTTGGAAAATTACTGGTTGTCAGTTTTTAGGGATGGTTACAAACTATGCAACAGGCATTGATATTTCAACAATGGAAAAAATGCATATTGATTATTGGACTCCAACAGCAAATCCAATATCTGTTAAAATCGTTAATACAGTTAATAATCCTGTTACCGAAAACTTAGCTCCACTTGGTCCAGTTGTAACTGGTTCTTGGCAAAGCATTGATATTGATATGTCTGCTTTTGCAGGAAATCTTACAGATAAAACTAAAATCACTCAAATTTTAATAGATCCATCTGCGCCATCTACACTATATATTGATAACTTTTATTTTTACAAGGCACCTTTAAATACAAACGATTTTAATGCTTCTAAAATTAAAATGTATCCAAATCCTGCAACAACTAACTTTACAATTGAAGCAAACTCAGAAGTAGAAAAAGTTTCAGTTGTTAATTTATTAGGTCAAGAAGTAATTTCTAAAAATACAAATAGTCAATTAGTTACTTTAGATATTTCTAATCTTCAAACTGGTGTTTATGTTGTAAAAGCAACAATAAACGGTACAGTTTCAACATCAAAAATGATTAAAAACTAAAATACTTTTTAAAATATATTTTAAAGCACGTTTTTTATAAAACGTGCTTTTTTTTATATTTAAAATACTATTTTTACTACTGTTTTAAACAAATAATATTATTGATAAAAGTGTCTAAATTTTTAACCTACATTTTATTTTTAAGTTTTCTTCTTGGATTTACACAAGAGTTACCGCCAATTATAAAATATTCATCTACAGTTTACAATGCAGGAAATCAAAACTGGATGATTTCTCAAGACAAAAATCATTTTATGTTTTTTGCTAATAATGAAGGTTTACTCGAGTTTAATGGTTCCAACTGGACGCTTTATCCTTCTATAAACGAAACTATTATAAGATCTGTAAAAGTGATAGATGATAGGGTTTATACTGGTTGTTATATGGAATTTGGTTATTGGAAACGACAATCTAATAATCAACTAAGTTATGTTTCTGTAAGTAAAAAAATTAAAGAAAAATTACTTGATGATGAACAGTTTTGGAATATTTTAAACTATGAACAATGGGTTATTTTTCAGTCATTAAATAGAATTTACATTTATGACACTAAGAATAATTCGTTTAAAATTATAACTCACAAAAGTGGTATTTTAAAATCATTTAGAACTCAAAATTCTATTTATTTTCAAACAGTTAGCGATGGATTATTTGAAATTGAAAATGGTGTTAGTAAGTTAGTTTCCAATAATGAAGTTCTTAAAAACAACAAAATAGTTACTGTTTTTTCTAAAGATGATGCTCTTTTAATTCATACTCAATTTAATGGATTTTATAAATTAGTAGATTCTAATTTGACAAAATTTTCTACCGAAGTCGATTCGCAATTGTCTTCAAGTAGTATTTACAGTAGTCAAATGCTGTCAGACGGAAGTTATGCAATAGGAACAATTTCTAACGGAATTTTTATTTTGTATGAAAACGGAAAAATAAAATACCACATTACGCAAAATAAAGGATTAAGTAACAATACCATATTATCACTTTTTGAAGACAGCGATAAAAACCTCTGGATTGGTCTAGATAACGGAATAAATTGTATCAATATTCAATCGCCAGTAAAAAGTTTTTCAGATGATACTGGTATTTTGGGAACAGTTTATACATCAATTATTTTTAATAATAACTTGTATGTTGGAACCAATCAGGGTTTGTTTTATAAAAAATACCAAAGTGAAGATAATTTTCAATTTGTAAACGGAACTAAAGGTCAAGTCTGGTCATTATTTGATAAAGATGGAACGCTATTCTGTGGTCACGATTCAGGAACATTTATAATAGAAAACGGAACTGCAAAAACTATATTTAATCAATCTGGAACTTGGAAATTTGTTAATTGTGCTTCATCGAATTCTATTTTATTTCAAGGAAATTATTATGGAATTTCTGTTCTTGAGAAGATAAATAATCAATGGGTTTTTAAAAATAAAATTAAAGGATTTGATTATTCGTCTAAATATTTTGAAATTACAAACAGTAATGATGTCTATGTAAGCCACGAATATAAAGGAGTTTTTAGTTTTAAATTAAATTCTGCATTAGATTCTGCAAGTAAATTAATTACATTTTCTAAACCAACAAAAGGCAAAAATGCAAGTTTAATAAAATTTAATAATTCAATTTATTACGCTTATAAAGAAGGAATTTTTAAATTAAATTCTAAAACAAAAACATTTGAAAAAGATCTTTTTTTAAGTAAAGCAATAGAAAATGACGAATACACATCTGGAAAATTAATAGTTGATAATTCTAATAAGATATGGTTGTTTTCTAAGAATTATTTAAATTATTTTTCACAAAGTAAATTGAGTTCCCAGTTAAAACAAAATAAAATTCCAATTCCGTCATCGCTTACCAATTCCATGCTTGGCTATGAAAATATTACACAATTATCAAATTCTATATACTTAATTGGAACAACTGATGGTTATTACACAATTAACATAAACGATTTAAGTTTTAAAAATTATAGCGTTTCCATAACTAATGTAACTGGCAACATTACCAATGAAAAAAATGAAAATTTTTCAATTTTAGAAACTGGAGAATTTAAATACAATCAAAATAATATTACTATTAATTACACTGTTCCAGAGTATAATAAATACATTAATTCAGAATATCAATATTTACTGGAAGGTTTTCAAGACGATTGGAGTGATTGGAATGCAAAATCATCTGTAAATTTTAAAAATCTATCTCCAGGAAATTATGTGTTTAAAGTAAAAGCTAAAATTGCCAATTCTGCTCCAGAAAATATAGCTATATATAAATTTACTGTTTTAAAACCTTGGTATTTTACTTATTTAGCATTGTTCTTTTATTTGATTTTGGGATTAGTTATTGCATATTATATTAACAAAACATATAAAAATTACTATTTAAAACTAGAGCAAAAATTAATTGATGAAAACAATTTATTGTTAGAAATTAAAGAATTAGAAACAGAACAACAATTAATGAAACTTAGAAATGAACAATTATCTCAAGATGTTGACACAAAGAACAGAGAATTAGCCGTTTCTACAATGAGTTTAATTAAGAAAAACGATTTGCTTTCTGTAATTAAAGAAGATTTAAAGAAAACATCTGAGGATAGTAATAAAAGTGTAAGCATTAAATCTGTAATCAGTACAATCAATAGAAACATTACAGAAGATAATAGTTGGAACGTTTTTAAAGAAGCATTTGATAACGCCGATAAAGATTTTCTTAAAAAAGTAAAAACCGCACATCAATCACTTACTCCTAATGATTTACGGCTTTGTGCTTACCTTAGATTGAATCTTTCGTCTAAAGAAATTGCACCACTTTTAAACATCTCTGTTAGAAGTATTGAAATAAAAAGATATCGATTGCGCAAAAAAATGGATTTAACGCACCAACAAGGACTTGTTGAGTATATTCTTTCTATATAATAGTACATCAAATTCTTAAAAATAACTATACATTACCACAACAAAAACGTTTTCGATTTTAGAGTAAGTGTAAAAATTTAGCTTCCTTTAAGGCATTAAACTTCTATACAACTAATATTTTTTATACTAATTGAACAATTTGGGTTTTTTATTGCATTGTATGTTTTTTGTTGTAGTTATTTTTAAGAATTTCTCAATTATGTCTAGTATTTTTATAAAACTAAAAACCAACTTAAATATGAAAAGTAAATTACTAACTTTCACTTTATTTTTACTTACAACTTTTGGGTTTTCCCAATCGTATGAAGTAAGTGGTAAAGTTGTAGATGAAAGTTCTAACACAACAATGCCTGGAGTAAATATTATTGTAAAAAACTCCAACCAAAGCGTATCTACAGATATTGATGGAAAATTTAAAATTTCCAATTTATCTAGCGAATCAGTTTTGGTATTTTCTTTTATTGGATATAAATCGTATGAATTAAAAATTTCTAAAACACAAAATCTAACTGTAAAATTAGCATCAGATAGTAAAAGTTTAGAAGAAGTTGTAGTAATTGGTTATGGAACTCAAAAGAAAAAAGATGTAACTGGTGCAGTTGGATTAGTTAATACCAAAACAATTGATCAATTAAAACCAATTAAATTTGAACAAGCGCTACAAGGAACAGTTTCTGGAGTTTTTGTAACGGCACAATCTGGTGCTCCAGGTGCAGGATTAGACATTAGAATTCGTGGAATTCAAAGTAATGGAGACAACAGACCTTTATATATTGTAGATGGAAATATTAGCGATCCAAGTATTTTAAATCCAAGTGACATTGAATCTCTAACAGTTTTAAAAGATGCTCAAGCTGCAATTTATGGTGTACAAGCCGCAAATGGTGTAGTAATTGTAAAAACAAAATCTGGTAAAAGAAATTCTAAAACACAATTTTCTTATAATGCCTACACAGGTTTGCAAGAAACAACTAAAAAATTAAATTTATTAAACGCAACCGAATATGCTTTACTTTTAAATGAAAGTTATGCTAATGGTGGAAAACCAATTCCTTATCCAAATATTTCTAATTTAGGAAACGGAACAGATTGGCAAAAAGAAGTATTTAATTTAGCTCCAATATACAGCCATGATATTAACATTTCAGCTGGTTCAGAAAAAATCAATTATGCAGTAAGTGGTTCACATTTATTTCAAGATGCCATTGTTGGTGGCGATAAATCTGATTTTAAAAGAAGTACAGCTTCATTATCATTAAGTGCCGATTTGTCATCTAAGATGAAATTACAAACCAATGTAAATTATAGTTTTATAAATAGAGTTTCTTTAAACGAAAACGGATTGGGTTCGGTTTTGTTTAACGCAGTAAATACACCTTCAACAATAAATCCTTATGATAACAATGGAAATTTTTCGTTAGTACCAAGTACACCAGGATTTGGTATAGAAGTAATAAATCCTTTGGCGCAAATAGACAATACTTATAACGACTACAATATAAAAAGAATAAGTGGATTTTTAGGATTGGATTATGAACTTGCTAAAAATCTAGTTGTTTCTGGTAAAATTGGTTTTAATTCTTCTAATTCTGAGGCAAAATCATTTGCTAAGATTGTAAATTATGGAGGAAAAGTTTTTGATGTAGCAAGAAGTAGCGTTTCTCAAAACGGAATTAATGATAACAGTTATAATTTAGATTTATATTTGTCATATAAAAAAATAGTTGCAGATAAACATAATTTTGGTGCAACATTAGGAACTTCTAACAGAAAAGAATTTGGAAATGGATTGTTTGCAACTGGTTTTGATGTTCCTAATAATTCTTGGGATTTTGCTGACATTAGTTTGGCAACTGGACCAAGTACATCAAGAGACGTTGGTTCTTATGCTTACGATGAACGATTAAATTCTTATTTTTTAAGGTTACAATATGATTTTGCTGGAAAATATTTAATTTCAGGAATAGTAAGGAGAGATTCTTCAACTAAGTTTGGTCCAGATAATGCAGTTGCCTATTTTCCATCTATGACTGCAGGTTGGGTTGTATCTGAAGAAAATTTCTTAAAAAATTCAGAAGCTATAAATTTCTTAAAATTTAGAGGAAGTTACGGTATATTAGGTAATGATAAAATTCCACCAAATGCTTATGTTGGGTTTTTAAATGGCGAAGGAACTTACGTCTTTAATAATCAAATAATAAATGGAACTGCAATAGGATTACTTGCAAATCCTGGTTTAAAATGGGAAGAAGCGAGAAAATTTGATGTAGGACTAGATTTAAAATTGTTTAAAAATGCCATAGATATTACAACTGACTATTTTATTGAAAGTAGGTATAATTTACTTGTGCCTGGACTTCCAGTTTCTGGTATTCTTGGTGCAAATGGTCCAGGTGGACAACCTCCAGTAGTAAATGCAGGAAATATTAGAAATAAAGGTTATGAATTTGCTATTGGTTACAATAAAAAAATTGGTGATAAGTTTTCTTATAATTTAAATTATAATATTACTACAATTAAAAACGAAGTACTTAAAGTAGGAAGCAAAGACATAATTCGAAGTGGTAATTTTAGTGTAGGTCAACAACCTATTACAAGGTTTGAAGAAGGAGAATCAATTGGATATTTTTACGGATTACAAACCGATGGTATTTTTCAAAATCAAGTCGAAGTTAATGCGCATCCATCACAATCTGGATTAGGTTTTGCAGCTTCACCAGGAGATATTCGTTACAAAGATATAAATGGCGATGGCGTAATTAATTTTAATGATAGAACAAACGTTGGTTCACCTTTACCAGATTTTACAATGGGTTTCAATTTTAATATTAAATATGGAAACGTAGATTTTGCTGCCTATTCTTATGCTTCAATTGGCAACGATATGGTAAGAAATTATGAACGCTCTTTATCTGATTTAAATAAATTAAATTATGTTCTAGGTCGTTGGACTGGTGAAGGAACAAGTAATTATGTACCAAGAGTTACTACCGATGCTAATGCTAATAATTTATTTTCAGATTATTTTGTAGAAGACGCTTCGTTTTTTAGAATCCAAAATGTTCAATTAGGTTATACAATTAACAGAAGATTTACAGATAAAGTTGGAATTTCTAAACTTAGATTGTATTCGTCTGTAAATAACGTTTATACCTTTACAAAATATAGAGGATTTGATCCAACAGCATCCAATGGTGCAGCTATTGGAAACGGAATAGATAATGGATTTTATCCAACATCTAGAGTATTTATCCTTGGTGTAAACCTTAACTTTTAAAAAATTAGTATCATGAAAAAAAATATAATATCCTTATTTTCACTTCTTACCATACTCTATTTTGCTACAATTTCTTGTGGTGATAATTTTGTAGACAGAGTAGCACCATATTCATTAGATTCAGAAAATTATTTTAATTCTGAATCTGATTATAACCAAGCACTAATTGGAGCTTACGATTTACTTCATTCAAGTTATGTAAATGTATTATTGGGAGAAATTGCTTCTGATAACACATTATCTGGCGGCGAAAGTGCTACAGATGTAATTGGTTTTCAGCAAATTGACGATATGAATCATTCTCCAATAAATGAGAATTTAAAAAACCTTTGGGATTGGATGTCTGCTGGAGTTCAACGTACCAATTACATTTTAGAATTCAAAGATAAAACCGATTTTCCTAATAAAAATCAAGTCATTGCCGAAACAAGATTTCTTCGTGCTTATTATAGATTTGAACTTGTAAAATGGTTTGGCGGAATTCCATTGAAAGGTGACGAACGTTTTAAAGTTGGAGACGAAAAATCAGTTCCAAGAAGTTCTGTGCAAGCAGTATATGCTAACATTGAATCAGATTTATTATTTGCTGTAGCAAATTTAAGTCCAACAGCGGCACAATCTGGAAGAGCTACAAAAGGTGCAGCTCAAGCACTTTTAGGAAAAGCATATTTATATCAAAATAAGTTTGTAGATGCTTCTAATGTTTTAGAAAGTTTAATTAATTCAGGTTCTTACTCTTTAGTTACTAATTACAATACAATATTTGAAGAAGCTGGAGAGAATAATTTAGAATCTGTTTTTGAAATTCAATATTCTGATGCTCAAGGTGCAAGCTTTGATTGTCTTCAATGTAGTGAAGGTAATGTTGCTGTAGGCTTTAGCGGTGTAAGAAGTTACGCTGGACCATTTTTTACTTCTGGTTTTAGTTTTAATGTGCCAACACAAGAAGTTGTAAATGTATTTGAAGTTGGTGATAACAGAAAAAATGTTGCTATTTTAGACATTCAATCTTGGGCAATTGCTAATAATGCTAGTTTTGGAATTGGTTATAAACATACTGGTTTTTTTAATAGAAAATACCTTCCAAGAACAAGAAGCGCATCAGCTTTGGGCGATTTAAACCTAACAAATCCTAATAATTATAGAGCAATTCGTTACGCAGATGTTTTATTGATGGCTGCTGAAGCATTTAATAGAGGTGGAATTAACGATGCCAAAGCAAGATTGTATTTAAACCAAGTAAGACAAAGAGCATTTGCAGATAATAATCACAATATTTCTGCTTCTGGCGCAGCTTTAACAGATTTTATTTATGCAGAAAGAAGAGTAGAACTTGTTGGCGAAGGTCATAGATTTTTTGACTTGGTAAGAACAGGAAAAGCAGCGCAAGAAATTACAAATTTTACCGCTAGTAAAAATGAATTATTTCCAGTTCCAATAGAAGAGATTCAGTTTTCTAATGGAAATTGGCAACAAAATACAGGTTATTAAAAAATATAGATATGAAAAAAATTAAAATTATTTTTGGCATTATCGTTTTAGCATTTGCTTTCTCATGCTCTAACGATTTTAATGAGGATATTAATTTGGATGCAATTTCAACTCCAACAGATATTTCTGCATTAATGAAAATTACTCAAGACAATTCGGGTAAAGTTTCTTTTACTCCAAGAGGTGAAGGTGTAACGCAATATGAAATTTATTTTGGCGATGCAACTGCTTTGCCAAGTACTGTAAGTCCAGGATTATCTGTAGATCATATTTATGCAGAAGGAACGTATCAAGTAAAAATTATAGGTACAACTTTAAACGGAAAACGTACAGAAGTTACTCAACAACTAACAGTCTCATTTTTAGCTCCAACAGATTTAGTTGTAACTGTAGCACAAGTTGTTGGTAATAACATGGCAATTAATGTTTCGGCTATTGCCAATTTAGAAACTTATTTTCAAGTTTATTTTGGCGATGTTCCTAATGAAGTTCCAACAGATTTTATTGAAGGCGATTTAATTGCTCACACTTATCTTGCAACTGGAAGTTACATTGTAAAAGTTGTTGCTTTAAGTGGTGGAATTTTAACTACCCAATATTTGCAAACTGTAGTAATCAGTAATCCAATAGTATTACCAGTTACTTTTGAATCTTCTACAATAAATTATGCTTTCACAAATTTTGGAGGTGCAAACACAACGGTTGTTAATAATCCTGCAAACAATGCTGGAAACACCAGTAGTAAAGTTGCAAAACTTACAAAAAACAGTGGTTCAGAAGTTTGGGCAGGTTCATTTTTTGAACTTGGTGCTCCAATTGATTTTTCTGTTTTAAAGAAAATAAAAATCAAAACTTGGTCGCCACAAGCCGGAATTACAATTAAAATGAAATTAGAGAATTTAGCAAATGCTAATATTAATTCTGAAATTAATGTTGTAAATACAGTAGCCAATAATTGGGAAGAATTAACTTTTGATTTTTCTACCATTAATACTGCTAATACGTATCAAAGAGTTGTAATTTTCTTCAACTTTGGAGTTTCTGGTGCTGGACAAAATTATTATTTTGATGAAATTCAATTAGTTAGTGGTGTTCCAACATTAAGCTTGCCATTAAATTTTGAATCGTCTACTTTAAATTATGCATTTTCAGATTTTGGCGGAAATACTGCATCTGTAGATAACAATGCTAATCCTGGCGGAATTAATACAAGTGCTAAAGTTGGTAAAATAATAAAAGGAAACGGAGCTTTAACATTTGCTGGTTCAATACTTTCAATGGGAAGTCCTATAAATTTTTCATCGATGCAAAAGATAAAAATGAAAGTTTGGTCGCCACAAGCAGGAATAGTTGTAAAATTAAAACTCGAAAATCAAACCAATTCTACATTAAATATTGAGCGAGATGCAACTACAACAGTTGCCAATGCTTGGCAAGAATTAACTTATGACTTTACTGGAATTAATAATGCAAATAATTATCAAAAGGTAATTGTGTTTTTTAATTTTGGAGCAGTTGGTACAGGAACAACATACTATTTTGACGATATAATTCAATCTAATTAAAAAAAATAAAAAATGAAAAAGATACTTTTTTACTCACTTTCAGCTTTAGTACTTCTGTTATTCAGTTGTCAAGAAGATGATTTATCAATTGGAGATTTAAAAACGCCTACTAATTTAACAATTGTTGCTGATATAGTTGGAAAAACAAGTTTATTACCAAATGGTAATGGATCAGGTCTTGTAAATTTTACTGCCAAAGCTGATAACGCAATATCCTATAAATATATTTTTAGCGATGGAACATCTCAAAATTCTCCAACAGGGGTTTTTACCAAACGTTTTTTACTATCTGGAATAAATATTTATACAATAACAGTCATTGCATCTGGAACTGGCGGAATTACAACTAATAAAACATTAGAATTAGAAGTTAGAAGCGATTTTACAGATGCAGAAGCGGTTCAATTTTTAACAAATGGTTCGCAAAAACAATGGTATTGGGCTGCAGCAGAAGTAGGTCATTTAGGCGTTGGAAAAAATATAAATCCTCTTGATCCTAATTCTCCAAATCACAAACCTAGTTATTATGAAGCTGCACCTTTTGAAAAAGCAGGTTCGCCAAATAGTAGTTGTTTGTATGAAAACGTTATGACATTTTCTTTGGTTGCAAATCAATTAAAATTTAATCTTAACAATGGTGGAAATACATTTTTCAATACTGCATTTCAAAGTGTAGTTGGCGGAACTGCTGGAAGTGATAATTGTTATGCTTACAATACAACTGGTTTAAAAACAGTAACGTTAAGTCCATCAGAATCTGTAGTTGCAGCGAATAATATTCCAACTCAAACTCGTGGAACAATGTTAAATTTTTCAGATAATGGATTTATGGGTTATTATATTGGTCAAAATTCGTATGAAATTCTTTCTATAACTAATAATAGAATGGTTGTAAGAGCTGTTATGGGAGGAAATCCTGCATTGGCTTGGTATCACACTTTTTCTACAACACCTCCAAATCAATCTCCTACTACAGATTATACTAATCTAGTTTTCTCTGATGAATTCAATACAGATGGCGCACCAGATTCAACAAAATGGAGTTACGATTTAGGCGCTGGAGGTTGGGGAAATAGCGAATCGCAAGCTTACACAAGTAATTCAGGCAACGTAATTGTACAAGGTGGGAATTTAAAAATTACCGCCAAAGCTGAAGCTGTAACTGGAGCTAATTATACATCTGCAAGATTAAAATCTGAAAATAAATTCGAATTTACTTATGGTAAAATAGAGTTTAGAGCAAAGTTACCAACTGGTGGCGGAACTTGGCCTGCACTTTGGTCACTAGGTCAAAATTATGCAACTAATATGTGGCCAGCTTGCGGAGAAATTGATGTTATGGAACACAAAGGAAATACTCCAAATGTAATTTATGGAACATTGCATTATCCTGGAGTTTCTCCTGGTGGTGGAAATAGTAATAATACAACAATTGCCAATGTTTCATCACAGTTTCATGTTTACAAAGCAATTTGGACTCCAACTTCTGTAAAAATTTATGTTGACGATGTGTTATTTCATTCTGTAGCAAATTCAGCTTCTTTACCATTTAATAGTGACTTCTTTTTAATAATGAATGTAGCAATGGGTGGAACTTTTGGTGGAGCAATCGATCCAGCATTTGTTCAATCTACTATGGAAGTTGATTATGTTAGAGTATATCAATAATTAAAAAATAGAAAGTAATAATCAAGAAGGTAATAAATTTTACCTTCTTGTTTTTTTAATATTTAAAATTAATTTATGAATTTATCCCAATTTAAATTTACAATTATTGTTGCTTTTTTATTTTTATTAAGTTGTAACTCTTCTAAATCTATTTCTAATGCGACTTCTAAAAATTCTCTTGATAAAAGAGTAGATTCATTATTAAAATTAATGACATTAGAAGAAAAAATTGGTCAACTAAATCAGTATAATGGATTTTGGGAAGTAACTGGACCATCACCTAAAGATGGTCAAGCAGCAATAAAATACGAAAACTTAAAAAAAGGTCTGGTTGGTTCAATGCTAAACATTAAAGGTGTAAAAGATGTTAGAGCTACTCAAAAAATTGCTCTAGAATCTCGTTTACATATTCCATTATTGTTTGGATTTGATGTAATTCATGGATACAAAATTATAAGTCCAATTCCGTTAGCGGAAGCATCAAGTTGGGATTTAGAAGCCATAAAAAAATCGGCATCAATTGCAGCAGAAGAAGCATCATCAGTAGGAATAAATTGGACTTTTGCTCCAATGGTAGATGTTGCAAGAGATGCACGTTGGGGTAGAGTTATGGAAGGTGCAGGAGAAGATACTTATTTGGGAAGTAAAATTGCAGAAGCCAGAGTTAAAGGTTTTCAAGGTGAAAATTTTTCTTCTAATAAAACTATTTTAGCTTGCGCCAAACACTTTGCAGGTTACGCATTTGCAGAATCTGGTAGAGATTATAATACTGTAGATGTAAGCGAAGCAACGTTGCAAAATTCAATTTTTCCACCATTCAAAGCATCTGTTGATGCTGGAGTTAGAACTTTTATGAATTCTTTTAACGAGTTAAACGGAATTCCGGCAACGGCAAGTAGCTATTTACAAAGAGATATTTTAAAGCGCGATTGGAATTTTCAAGGATTTGTAGTTTCAGATTGGGGTTCAATTGGAGAAATGATAAATCATGGTTATGCAAAAGATAATAAAAACGCTGCCGAATTAGCAATAAACGCAGGTTCTGATATGGATATGGAATCTATGGCATATAGTGAACATTTGGTAACATTAGTTAAAGAAGGAAAAGTTAAAGAAGCAACAATTAACGATGCTTGTAGCAGAATTTTAAGAGTAAAATTTGAGTTAGGATTGTTTGAAAATCCATATAAATATTGTGATGAAGCTAATGAAAAAGCTACAGTTGGAAAAAAAGAATTTCAAGATGGAGTTTTAGAAATGGCAAAAAAGTCGATAGTTCTATTAAAAAATAAAAACGATTTACTTCCATTAAAAAAATCGGGTCTAAAAATTGCTGTAATTGGTGCTTTGGCAAACGATAAAACAAGTCCGCTTGGAAGTTGGAGAATTGCTGCCGATGATAATTCTGCAGTTTCATTACTTGAAGGTTT
>NZ_JAYUPK010000030.1:0-9553 GCF_043760115.1 Flavobacterium sp. | reverse complement strand
TTTTTCCTAATTTCATCAAAAATAGACACTTTATTTTCACTATTTTTGAACCGAAATGTATATTTTGGAAAATTGAGTTGTTGCATCTCACAAAAGTAAATAAAATTTGAATTTATTCAAATGTAAAACTTTTATACTGAACACTGCAACTGAACACTGAATACTAAAAAAATACTGAAATAAATTCAGCATAAATGGATGAAATAGTAAAAATTGTAAACGATATAAAAGCTGGAAATATAAAACCAATTTATTTTTTAATGGGTGAAGAACCTTATTATATTGATAAACTATCAGATTATATTGAAGATAATATTTTGTCTGAAGAGGAGAAAGGTTTTAATCAAACCATACTTTACGGAAGAGATGTAACCATTGATGATGTCATTGGAACTGCCAAACGTTATCCAATGATGGCAGAACGTCAAGTGGTAATTGTAAAAGAAGCACAAGATTTATCAAGAACTATCGAAAATATTGAAAAATATGCCGAAAACCCAATGGAATCTACAGTGTTAGTTTTTTGCTACAAATATAAAACGCTTGATAAACGAAAAAAAGCACTAAAAAACATTGTAAAAACTGGATTGGTTTATGAAAGTAAAAAACTATATGAAAACCAAGTAGGACAATGGATAACAAGAGTTTTACAAGGAAAAGGATATACTATAGAAGCAAAAGCTAATGCAATGTTAGTAGAATTTTTAGGTAACGATTTAAGTAAAATTAATAATGAATTAGAAAAACTTCAAATAATTTCACCTAAAGGAAGTTTAATATCCGCCAAAAATATTGAAGAAAATATCGGATTTAGTAAAGATTTTAATGTGTTTGAATTGCAAAATGCCATTGGATCTAAAAATCAAGTAAAAGCATATCAAATTGTACAATATTTCTCAGATAATCCAAAGGATAATCCAATGGTTGTTACTACAAGTCTTATTTTTAGTTATTTTATAAAAGTTTTAAAATACCACGGATTAAAAGATAGAAATCCTGTAAATGTGGCTAAAGTTTTAGGCGTAAGTCCGTTTTTTATAAAAGATTATGATGTGGCATTGAAAAATTATCCAATGAAAAAAGTTAGTTCTATTGTAAATACCTTGCGCGACATTGACGTAAAAAGTAAAGGTGTAGGCGCAAATGCATTACCAACTCACGATTTACTTAAAGAAATGTTGGTTAAAATTTTTAATTAATTTTTTCAGTAGTAATTTCCAGCTAACCATTTCAAGTCCTCGCAAAAAGTTTTATTTTTCTAAACAATAAAAGAGCTTCCGTTGGTCGCTTTTTATTATCAAGAAAAATAAAACTTTTTTGCTGTGGGCTTTCCATTTTTATCTGGGCTAGCAATACAATAAATAATAAAATAGTATTAATTTCAATAATTTTTTTTAAAAAATGTATCTTTGTATTCCAAAAAAAATAATAAAATGGGAATGAATAAAAATACAGTTCTAGGTTGGGCAACTTTTATAATGATAATTATGGGATTGATCCTTTTGGCATTAGCTGCTTTTAGATATGATGATACCGCAGGTTGGGGTTTTGCAGCTGTTGGTGTTGGTTTTTTAGCAAATGCTTGGGTTTTTAGTTCCTTAAAAGGAAGAGTTTAATTAAATTTTAGATATTAGATTTTAAATATCAAATATCTAAAAACAACATCAAAATTTAATAATTTTAAGCTTTCAAACAATATTAAACTTTTAAACAATTTCAAATATTTAAACAATAAATTAATAAAATGTCAGACGATAAAAAAGTAATATTTTCAATGCAAAAACTGAGTAAAACCTACTCAAGCAGTGATAAACAAGTTTTAAAAAATATTTATTTAAGTTTCTTTTACGGAGCTAAAATTGGAATTTTGGGTTTAAACGGTTCAGGAAAATCATCATTATTAAAAATTATAGCTGGTGTTGATAAAAATTATCAAGGTGATGTTGTTTTTCAACCAGGTTATACTGTTGGATATTTAGAACAAGAACCAAATCTTGATGATTCTAAAACAG
The DNA here is from genome assembly GCF_043760115.1 of Flavobacterium sp. GTDB lineage: Bacteria > Bacteroidota > Bacteroidia > Flavobacteriales > Flavobacteriaceae > Flavobacterium. The sequence continues at coordinate 7,541 of NZ_JAYUPK010000030.1, read as the reverse complement.
TAATCGAAATTGTTAAAGAAGGAGTTGCAGAAACTATGGCAGTTTTGGATGAATTTAATCAAATAAATGATAGTTTTGGTTTGCCAGAAGTGTATGAAGATGCAGATAAAATGCAGAAATTAATGGACAGACAAGCCGATTTACAAGACAAAATTGATGTGCTTGGTGCTTGGGAAATTGATACAAAACTAGAAATTGCAATGGACGCTTTGAGAACTCCAGAAGGCGATACACCAATAAAAAATCTTTCTGGTGGTGAGAGAAGAAGAGTTGCATTGTGTAGATTATTATTACAACAGCCAGATGTTTTATTATTAGACGAACCAACCAATCACTTGGATGCAGAATCGGTTCTTTGGCTAGAACAACACTTGGCGCAATATGCTGGAACTGTAATTGCAGTTACGCACGATAGATATTTCTTAGATAATGTTGCAGGTTGGATTTTAGAATTAGATAGAGGAGAAGGAATTCCTTGGAAAGGAAATTATTCTTCTTGGTTGGATCAAAAATCTAGCAGAATGGCACTAGAAGAAAAAGTAGCTTCTAAACGTAGAAAAACTTTAGAACGAGAGTTGGATTGGGTTCGTCAAGGTTCTAAAGGTAGACAAACTAAGCAAAAAGCACGTTTACAAAACTATGATAAATTACTTAACGAAGACCAAAAACAATTGGATGAAAATCTAGAAATTTATATTCCAAATGGTCCAAGATTAGGAACAAATGTTATAGAAGCTAAAAATGTTGCCAAAGCATTTGGAGATAAATTATTATACGATAATTTAAATTTTACGTTACCTCAAGCAGGAATTGTTGGAATAATTGGACCAAATGGTGCAGGAAAATCAACTATTTTTAGAATGATTATGGGAGAACAAGAAACAGATTCTGGAGAATTTTCTGTTGGAGAAACTGTAAAAATTGCCTACGTAGATCAAGCACACTCTAATATTGATCCTAATAAATCTATTTGGGAAAACTTTTGTGATGGTCAAGAATTAATAATGATGGGAGGAAAGCAAGTAAATTCTCGTGCGTATCTTTCTAGATTTAATTTTGGCGGAAGCGATCAAAATAAAAAAGTTGCCACACTTTCTGGTGGAGAACGAAACAGATTGCATTTAGCAATGACTTTAAAAGAAGAAGGAAATGTACTTTTACTTGATGAGCCAACAAATGATTTAGATATAAATACGTTACGAGCATTGGAAGAAGGTTTAGAAAATTTTGCTGGATGTGCCGTAGTAATTTCTCACGATAGATGGTTTTTAGACAGAATTTGTACTCACATTTTAGCATTTGAAGGAGATTCTGAAGTTTATTACTTTGAAGGTGGATTTTCAGAGTATGAAGAAAATAAAAAGAAACGTCTTGGTGGTGATTTAACACCAAAACGATTAAAATATAAAAAGTTAATAAGAAATTAATTATATTTGCATCAAATCCCAATTAATTTTGGGATTTTTTATGTAATAATACTACTAATTGTCTTAAAAGATATTTAGTAACAAGACCAAACTTTTGAAAATTAAAAACGCTAGAATCCTACTTATAGTACTGTTTTTTTTTCAATTTGCTTTTTCACAAGGACAACTTCGTTCTAAAAAGCAAATTGAAAAATTGCTATTCGATGCAGGAAATTCATTTTATAATCTAGAGGTAGAAAAATCATTAAATCTTTCTAAAGAAGCATTAAATTATGCTCACGAAATTAATGATGATGTTTTAATGGCAAAAGCATATAATATAATTGGATTAAATTTTCAAGAATTTTATAATGATAATAAAGCCATTAGTTTTTTTGAAAAAGCACTTTATCATGCCAATAAAACTGAAAATGATTCCATTAAAGATTGGATAAATAACAATCTAGGAAATATTTATACCTATAAAAAAATAGATTTTAATAAAGGAATAAATTATTATAAAAAAGGATTATTTTATGCTGAGAAGATAAATGATTCTATAGAAATAATGTACACGAATCTTAATATTTCAAGTGCATATTTTGCCGAGAAAGATTTTAAAAGTGGAATTAAATATTTAAATAATTCTAAAAGCTTTGTTGAAAAGAGCAATCAATTAGAAGCTGAAATTTCATTAAATTCACAATATGGTTCTTATTACAGTCATTTAAACAATAATGAAAAAGCAGAATATCATTTCAATAGAGCTTTGGAATACGGTAAACAAAGTAAATCTGAACTTTTAAATTCTAATATTGCAGATGTATATTTTGATTTATCAGAACATTATAAAAAAAATAATCAATTTGAAAAAGCATTAAATTTTTTATCATTACACAAGGAATTAACAGAAAAAGTTTATAATCAAGAACGTATAAATAAAGTTAAAATTGCTGGAAGCGAAATAGAATCTGACGAATATAAAAGACAAATTGATAGAATTGAAGATGAAAAACACGAGCAATCTAAAGATTTAAAAGAATCTAAATTAATTGTTTTGTTGTTTGTAATTATATTTTTAATTCTATTATTACTAATTTATTCATTGTATAAAAACAATAAATATAGAGAATTAACGAATTCTGAATTAAAAATAACCAATCAGGAACTACAAATTGCTAAAGAAAAAGCCGAAGTTGCTTCGCAATTAAAAACACAATTTGTGTCTACTATAAGTCACGAACTACGAACGCCACTTTATGGAGTTGTTGGAATTACCAATATAATTATTGACGAACATAAAGAGTTGGCGAACAGTCCACACTTAAATTCTTTAAAATTTTCTGCACGTTACTTACTTTCATTAGTTAATGATTTACTTCAAATAAATAAAATTGAAGAAAATAAAATTACGCTAGAAAATATGATTTTTAATCTAAATGATGAAATTCATACTATTGCAGATTCATTAGAATTTATTGCTTTAAAGAATAATAATAAATTGATAACTAATTTAGATTCTAGCATTCCAGAAGCATTAATTGGAGACAAACTTAGACTTTCTCAAGTATTTATGAACTTGGTGAGTAACGCTTTAAAATTTACAAAAGATGGAGAAGTAAAAATTTCTGCAACAATTGATAAAGTAGAAGCATCAAAGCATTTTATAAAATTTGAAGTAAAAGATACAGGAGTTGGAATTGCAGATGAAGATCAATCTAAAATATTTGAAAAATTTGTACAAATAGAACGAAAAGAAGGCGATTATCAAGGAACAGGTTTAGGATTGTCTATTGTTCAAAAATTAACAGAATTATTTGATAGTAAAATAGAATTAAAAAGCAAACTTGGTGAAGGCACAACTTTTAGTTTTATTATTGGTTTTGAAGCAGATGAAAGTAAAAAGAATGAAATAATTAATAATATTGAAGTAGATTTATCATCTAACTATTTTTATAGAATTCTTGTTGTAGAAGACAATAAAATAAATCAGGTTGTAACCAAGAAGATTTTAGAAAACAATAATTTTAAATGCAAAATTATTGATGATGGTTATGCCGCAATAGAATTACTTGAAAAAGAAATGTTTGATATTATTTTAATGGATATTAATATGCCAATTATAAATGGTTTTGATACCACAAAACTTATTCGAAAAAAAGGATATAAATTACCAATTATTGCACTTACAGCATTTGACAAACAAGAAGTTACAGAACAAGCAATTTCTGCAGGAATGAATGATATAATTGTAAAACCGTTCGAACCAGCTAAACTTTTTCAAGTAATAAATAATTTATTGGTAAAATAATTAATACCAACGTTTTTTATTTTGTTTAGAAGCAACCGATTTTCTTGAGTTGGTTTCTTTATTTTTATTTCTTAAATCTGGTTTTGCATCTGGATCTTCTGGAACATCAGTGTAAGGATATGGATGATCTTTTTCTACTTTAACATTAATTTTAATTAATTTTTCAATATCTTTCCAGTAACCCAATTCGTCTTTGGCGCAAAAAGATATTGCTAAACCACTGTTTCCTGCTCTTCCAGTTCTACCAATTCGGTGAACATAGGTTTCTGGAATATTTGGTAAATCTAAATTTACAACATAAGGTAAACTTTCAATATCAATTCCTCGAGCTGCAATATCTGTAGCCACAAGTACTGAAATTTCTTTATTTTTAAAACTTTCTAAAACACGTTGTCTTGCATTTTGCGATTTGTCTCCATGAATTGCTTCTGCCAAAACACCATTTTTCTTCAATGCTTTTACAACATTATCTGCGCCATGTTTTGTTCTCACAAATACCAAAACGTTTTCTATTTTATCATTTCTAATAATGTGATATAATAATTTACGTTTGTCTTCTTTACCAACAAAATATATTTTTTGATTCACATTTTCTGCTGTGCTAGAAACTGGAGTAACCGAAACATACTTAGGTTTTCTTAAAAAAGTATCTGCAAGTTCTCTTATTGCCATTGGCATTGTAGCCGAAAACAAAAGCGTTTGACGATTATCTGGTGTAAGTTTTACAATTTTTTTTACATCGTTAATAAAACCCATATCAAGCATTTGATCGGCTTCGTCAAGAACTAAAAAATGTAAAAAATCTAAATCTATAAATCCTTGTTTGTGTAAATCTAATAATCTTCCTGGCGTTGCAATTAAAATATCAACTCCTTTTTTAAGTTGATCTACTTGCGACATTTGATTTACGCCACCAAAAACAACCATTGATCTAATATTGGTATATTTTCCGTAGGTATTAAAACTTTCGTCAATTTGAATTGCAAGTTCACGAGTAGGCGTAACTACAAGTGTACGTATAACTTTTTGTTTGGTAGATGAACCAGCAATTTTGTGTAAATAATTAAGAATTGGAATTGCAAAAGCGGCTGTTTTTCCTGTTCCTGTTTGTGCGCAACCTACTAAATCTGTACCTTCTAGAATAATTGGAATGGCTTGTTCTTGTATTGGTGTTGGATTTTCGTAACCTTCTTCAACAAGAGCTTGTTGAATATTTTTTATTAAATGTAATTCGCTAAATGTCATAAATGTAAAATCCTATAAATAGTATAAGATTTTGCAAAGATAGTGTTTATTATAAAGTTTAATTTAAAATATCAAATAGAAATTCTGGAGAAAAATCTGCACCATTTTCCCATTCTAACGTTCAAGAATTTAATTTAAAATTTTTAAAATTTTCTAATTTTTTTAAATGTTTATAAATATTTTTATCTAAATGATTTTTAAAATCAATTATACCTTTTTCTTTACTATTAAATTCTATTTCTATTAAATATTCTTCTAAGTAATTAGCTCTAATTATCCAAAGTAATGACATATTTAATTATTTTAAATGTCCAATTTTATATTATTTCCATTTCCAGTCTAATTCTAAATTTTGTTTAATTTTAAATTTGTCCGAGATGTATTTTAATTCAACTTTCAGTTCTTCTAGATTTTCAACTTTTGATTTTGGAATTACAAAACTTTGATTAGAATTAAATTTTAGAAAAATATAATCTCCAATTTCGTTAAACTCTTCTAATGCTGAATATTTTACTTTAGATTCACAATTAGAATCATATGTAATAATTTCATATTCTAAAAATTCTATAACTGAACTTTTCCCAATTGTGTTTATAAATGTTTCTTTAATAAATTTCTTATAGTGGTTTTTATAATAGTTTCGTTGATAATATGGATATAAAATTAAGCTTAACATTCCTAATATAATAAAATAGTAAAACAAAATATTATTTTCATTTTGTTTAAATAAAAAACCTATCAAAATAAATGTGAAGGATAATATAATCCAACTTTTTATTCTTTGTTTCTTAATTCTTTCAGATTTTGTTGCTGTGTAAAGCTGATATTGTAAATAATCATTTTCATTTAACTCGTATTTTAATTTCATTTTTATAAATTATATTTTATAGTTTGAATAAATCAAATTATAATATTTTCAAACAACTTCAATTAAACTAGTTTTAGCTTTAATAAAATCAGTAACTAAATAGCCAATTAATTTTCCAACAAGATGATTATTTTTATCATTATCTAAACTTGGTGCGCCTTCGCAAATGTGTAAATAAGTCGCATTTTCATTTTTTCCAAAATAGTAAATAAATCTGCGTAATTCTTCTACAGAAAATCCGCTTAAAGTCATCGCACTACTAGGAATATTTGGAATTGCATCTAGGTCAATTTCTATACCAAAAAAGTCATTATTGATAAAGTTTTTAGCATACAATAATTCGTTTTCAAATGATTTTTCTTTTCTAATATTTACCTCGTCATAAGTATTAAATTGAACTCGTTCTTGTAGTTTTTTCAACTCTGTTAAAACACTTTTAGACGTATAACTTTCGTGCAATCCAAATATAAAATATTTCTTTAAAAATCCTTCTTCAAAGGCATAAGAAAATCCGTTTCCGCTGTGTCTTCCTTCTAGAATTCTAAAATCAGAATGTGCATCAAAGTTTATAGCATTAATAGGTTTTCCTTTTGCTAAAGCTGTTCCTTTAATATTTCCGTATGCATTATTATGTCCGCCACCAATAATTATAGGCGTTTTTCCTGCTTTTACAATTTGAGTAATAATATGAGCAACTTCTTTGTCAATTTTTACTACAAGGTCGCTCATCTTTTTTCGATCATCAGTTTTATTAAAATCTAAATTTTGAACTTCTAGCATTTCTACAGAAGCATCAAGATGACCTAAAACCACAATTTGCGAACCTTTATTAAAGCGATTGTGTTGAATGTTTGCAATACTTTTTATAGCGCTTTCCCAAGCTGAATTTGTTCCAGGACGACCATAATTGGCTCTAACACCAATGTCTTCTGGTATTCCGAACAAAACAAATTGTTGTTCACAGCTAACTAAAAACGGAATAATGTCGGCATCATTAGGAATTACCGTCATTTTTTCTCCAAATTTAACTTCACCACTTCTGTAATTTGTAATCTTAGATAAACAGGAAGATGTAAAACGAATTAGCTTGTCCATAAAAAAAACTTTGCTTCAAAAATACTATAATTGTATAAACTTACGTTATAGTATCTACTAATAATTTTGTTTAAAAAGAAAGCTATGGAAAATCAAGAAAATCAACAAAGTAAATCGCCATTAAAAGCAGTAGTAATTGTATTGGCATTGTTATTATTGGGAAGTTTATTTTACATTTTTAAATTAACTAATGATGCTAAATCGTTAGAAACTACTGTAAGTAAGACTCTTACAGAGAAAGAAACTGTAATGAAAGATTTAAGTGAGCTTAAAGCTACTTATGATGCTGCTATTGCAGAAAACACATCAATGTCTGACGAATTAATTGCAGAAAGAGAAAAAGTAGTTGGATTGATGACGCAACTAGAACGATCTAAAGGTGATGTTGCATCAATGTCTAAGTACAAACAACAAGTTGCAGGATTGCAAAGTAAAATGAATAATTTAATTGCAGAAGTTGAAACTTTGAAAAAGGAAAATGCAGGATTGACAACCAATCTTGACAGTACAAATGTAATTTTAGCAGAATCTAAAAATTACAATCAAACTCTTGTTGGTCAAAACGAAGAGTTGTCTAAAACAGTAGAAAAAGCGTCTAAGTTGACTGTTTTAAACT
>NZ_JAYUPK010000029.1:0-28121 GCF_043760115.1 Flavobacterium sp. | reverse complement strand
GGCGAAAGTAGAATTTTATCAAATTTTGCTACTTCTTCAATATCAAATTCATCATTTCTTAAAACAGAAACTTTGCAGTTTAAATCTTCTAGATAATGAACCAAATTGTAAGTGAAACTATCGTAATTGTCTATAACCAGTATGTTTTTCATATTATTTTTTTTTGCCACTAAGACGCTAAGGCGCAAAGTTTTATTTTATTTTTGTTATTTTAAATCTTGTTTTATTACTTTATTTTTTGCTTCCAACTTCTAACTTCCAACTTCCAACTTCTGGCTTTTTAAATTTTTTCTGCAATTTCTAAAGCTTTATCTAAAGCTCCAAGTTTGTTGTAAACTTCTTCCAATTCATCATTTTCATTAGAACTTTCAACAATTCCTGCTCCAGCTTGATACTGCAAGGTATGATTTTTACTTAAAAAAGTACGAATCATAATGGCGTGATTAAAGTTTCCGTTAAAATCCATAAATCCAATTGCTCCACCATAAAATGTTCTGTTTGTGGTTTCAATTTCATTTATTAATTCCATTGCTTTGTGTTTTGGTGCGCCAGATAAAGTTCCAGCAGGAAATGTATCTGCAACTACTTGCATTGAATTGGCAGTTGGAAATAACTGACTTGTAACTTTGGAAACCAAATGAATTACGTGAGAAAAAAACTGAACTTCGCGATATTTTTCTACTGTAACTTTATTTCCGTTTCTGCTTAAATCGTTTCTTGCCAAATCTACAAGCATAATGTGTTCGCTATTTTCTTTACTGTCTTGAGACAATTTTTTGGCTAAAATTGCATCTTCTTCGTCGTTTCCTGTTCGTTTAAAAGTTCCTGCAATGGGATGAATTTCGGCAATTCTGTTTTTAATAATTAATTGTGCTTCTGGCGATGAACCAAATAGTTTGAAATTTCCGTAGTCAAAAAAGAATAGGTAAGGAGAAGGATTGATACTTCGCAAGGCACGATAAACGTTGAATTCGTCGCCTTTAAATTTTTGAGAAAATCGTTTTGACAAAACCAATTGAAATACGTTTCCGAGTTTGCAATGTTTTTTAGCCAATGTTACATTAGACTTAAAATTTTCATCTGAAATATTGGAAGTTTTTTCGCCTTCTTTTTTAAATGAATAGGAAGCAAAATTTTTAGTTTGTAGCAATTGAATAATTTCGTCAGTATTGTCTAGATTTTGTAGTGAATGACAAAAAATATAAGCTTCGTTTTTGAAATGATTTATGGCAATTATATTTTGATAAACTGCATAGTAACTGTCTGGAGTTTCGCTGTAATTTATTTTTTTATTGATTGTAGTTTTTTCGAAATATCGAACTGCGTCGTAGTTGATGTAACCAAATAATCCGTTGGTGATGAATTTAAAATTTTCATTATTTGATTTAAATTGTGATGCAAATTGTTGAATTTGATTGGCTACATTTATTTCTTTAGTTATTGAAATTTCTTGAATTGTATTGTCTGGAAATTGTGTGGTCATAATTTCGTTTTCTACTTTTATGGATGCTATTGGATTGCAACAGATATAAGAGAAACTATTATCATTAGCGTGATAATCTGAACTTTCTAGCAGAATACTGTTTGGAAATTTATCGCGAATTTTTAAATAGACACTAACTGGTGTTATTGTGTCTGCAAGAATTTGCTTGTAATTGGTATTTAGATTGTATGTTTTCATGTTTTTTAGAAACGTTGCAATGCAACTTTTTTACATTTTTTGTTGAGATGCTGAAATAAATTCAGCATAAAAAAAAAGCTTGTCGTGATTGACAAGCTTTTTATGATATTTAGATTTAAAATATACTATAGCGGTTCAGTTCACGAAGATTGACGTAAATTGTTCCACCACCAAGTATTGTTTAAAATGTTGTTCATTGTGTTGTTTTGAATTACAAAAGTAGTAATTGTATTTTAATTTCCAAATTGTTTTTAGTTTTTTATGAATTTTTTTAGATTCCTACGGAATGACAAACGGAGCGGATTTTATGCTGGAAATTTTTAAATTTAAATTTTCTAATTTTTTATTGGGTTTGCAAGAACGATTGTAGTGGAAAACCTTTTATTTTTTTTGGTTTTGCGAGGTTACGAAGCAATCAAAAAAATAAAAGTTTGGGAACGGAAAGCGTGGTGCGCATTTTTCTTGCGCACTTGCCCAAAAGAAAAAAACCTTACAAATTGCTCTGTAAGGTTTTAAATGAGTTTGAGTTTATTAGAAAACTAAATTTACGGTTACGTCAAAATCGTCGTTAATTACGTTATCTCCAAGGTTTTCGAAGAAATTTTTAGACTTGAATTTGATTCCGAATTTAGTTCTGTCAATTTTGAAAGTTGTTGTTGCAGCATTTGCTTTTACAACTAAATCGAAAGTTACTGGACTTGTTACGTCTTTTATTGTTAAATCTGCTGTTACTGTGTAGGTTCCGTTTCCTTTATCGGCAATTGTTTTAAAAACTAATTTAGAAGTTGGGTATTTTTCTGTTCCAAAAAAATCATCGGCTTTTAAATGTCCTTCTAGTTTTTCTTTTCCTTGTCCAGCTTTTAAATCGGTTACAGTTATTGTTGATAAATCTACTGTGAATGTTCCGCCTTTTAATTTTTTTCCTTTAAAAATTAATGATCCTTCTTTAATAGTAACTGTTCCTTCGTGTGAACCTGTTACTTTTTTTCCTACCCAGTTTACAGTACTTTTAGTAACATTAATTTTTTTAGTTTGTGCTGTAGCGATTGTTGAAACTGCTACTAATAATGCAATTGCGATTGTTTTTAAATTTTTCATTATTTTAATTTTAGATTAGTAAATATTATAGTGTTATAAATAAATCTTCGTTAGATTTTCTAACTTTTGCGTAATGTTGTGTGTCGTCTTCTGTGCTTCTGTAACCAATTGTTGCTACTAATGAAGCGTGTAATCCTAAAGCTGATAATCCTAGAATTTCATCGTATTGTATTGGGTCAAAACCTTCCATTGGTGTTACATCTACTTTAAGTTCGGCAGCAGCATTTAAAAGATTTCCAAGCGCAAGATAAGTTTGCTTTGATGCCCAAATATTTTTAGCATCTTCTGGTAAAGTACTTATTTTAGATTTCATAAAACTTGAATAACCAGCAATTGCTTCGTTTGGAATTTGTCTAGTTTCAGTTACGTTTTTAAAATAGGCGTCTATTTCTGTGTCTCCAACATTGGTTTGAATGGCAAAAACTAGTAAATGTGATGCCTCTACAATTTGAGATTGTCCCCAAGAAACAGGTTGTAGTTTAGCTCTTAATTCTGGATTTTCAACAAACAGTATTTTATAAGGTTGAAGTCCGTAAGAGGAAGACGATAAACGAATTGCTTCTTTTAAAGTGTTTAAATCTTCGGTAGAAACTTTTTTAGTTGCATCGAATTTTTTAGTTGCGTAACGCCAATTCGCGTCTTGAATGAAATTGCTCATAGTATTTTATTTTTGTTATTGTCTGTATTTTTCTAGTAATGTATTTAATTGAGTTTGTTCTGTTGGTGATAAATTTTTTCCAAATGATTGTTCGTGTTCTATAATTTTATCATCTAAAGAATTTAAAAGATCAAGACCTTTTTGGGTTATTAAAATCTCTATTTTTCTTCTGTTTTCATCGCAAACTTCTCTTGTAACCAATTTTTTTAAAAGCAGTTTGTCTATAAGTCGTGTTGTATTACTGTTTTTAGCAATCATTCGTTCTTGAATCATGCACATATTGGCAGGACAACCTTTTTGACCTCTAAGAATTCGTAATACATTATATTGTTCACTAGATAAATCGTAGGGTTTTATAAGTTCGCTAAACCTATCACTAATAACGTTTTGTGTGTACATTACGTTTAGAATGATTTTTTTTGGTTCGTCTAGTTTTATTGTCGATTTTATGATTTCTTCAATTGTCATAATTGTAACTGTCATAGTTGTAGGTACAAATGTAATGTGATTTTTATTTGTATATACAAATGTTATGTTAAATTATTAGAATTTATTTAAAATTTGTAATTTTGAAAAAAAAATAAAGATGAATTTATCGCAACAAGATTGGAAAGCACAATTAGATCAAGATGAAAATGCAGTTGTATTGGATGTAAGAACTGAAGATGAATGCAATGAAGGTATGATTACAAACGCAATTAACAATGACATATATAAAGGTCAAGGATTTATCTATAGATTGAAAGAACTTGATAAATCTAAAAATTATTATGTTTATTGCAAAGCTGGAAGTAGAAGCGAGCAAGCTTGTGCTGTGATGAATCAGTTAGGATTTGAAAACACCTACAACTTAATTGGTGGATTTATGAACTGGAATGGAGAAGTTTTTATGCCGAATGAGCATTAAATAATTCTTTCTTATCTTTTTTCACTCTTTTTAATATTGAACTGTAAAATTCTTTAATGGAATCTCTATTAAATTGAGAAGTTTTAATTTTAAATGATTCATTATTTTTAAGCTTAATTTCAATTTTGTAGAAATAAAATTTGTGAATTATTGCAAACGTCAAAGTTGAAATTGCCAGAATAATTAAAAAAAATTTAGAAATTAAATTTTTACTTTCTTCAAAAAATAAAACGAATACACATAAAAACTAAAAGCTAGTAAAATAATGTTAGAATAAAAAACGCGCTTTTTAATTAAATTTACCCTTGAAATAGATTCAATATAAATTTTATCTTGCCTTTTTCCATTGTCAATTATTACTTCTTTATCAGTAATTACACCAAATTTTTTATAATATTTAATAGTTTGGGAATTATTAATTAAAGGTTTCATAGTAGCGGTTTTTAGTAACTACGAAGTAAATACTAATTTAGATTTATTTACCGTAGAAAGTTTTCTACATAATTTATGTTAAAATTTTAAAATCGTACAAACATTAAAAAATAAAAACCTCAATAAATTGATAAACAATTCATTGAGGTTTTTTAAAGTGGAGTCGCCGAGAATCGAACTCGGGTCCAAACAAGCAATCAAAGAGCTTTCTACACGTTTATTTCTTGATTAAATTTTCGTTATTCTGCTTGGCCAAAAACAGCCACAAAACACTTATCTTCTAATTTTTTCGTAACAGCCACGAAGCTTTACTGTTCTTAGGTTTATTTTTACGATTCACCTTTATCGACCGCCACAAACCAAAGCTATCGAGGTAAATCCTGCTTTCCTATCTAATAGGAACAAGGCCAATCTTACTATAATTCAGATTATGCAGCAAGAGCGTAGTTTCCTTCGCCGTTTATGTTTTTGTACATTTGGATTTACGAGCAAAAAGTACAATGCTCGACGTGCTTACAATTTAATTCCACTTGCTGTCAAAACCAGTCGACCCCAAATTTTATTGGGTTGCAAAGATACTACTAAATTTTTCAAATTTCAATATCAAATTTTAAACTTAAATTCCAAATAGCAAATTCTAAATTCCGAAACAATTTCAATTTAAAAGTAATATTTCAAATATATTCTGTTTGAAAACTCACAACTCACAACTCACAACTCACAACTCACAACTCAAAACCCACAACTAAAATCACTCCTTAAGACTATCATTAAATTTAAATGGATAATCTCCAAACAAAACTGATAAATTTTTAACTCTATAGGTTTTACGAGTAAACTTATTAGATAAAGCAATTATTACTACATTTTCTTTTCTTAATGTATTGAATGTAGATGTGTTTCCGTGCCACCAACCATTATGATAAAAGAACTTTTGACCAGTTTCCCATTCTCGTAATCGTATTCCTAAACCATAGTTTTTTGTTCCTTTATTTTCATAACTGTAACCTATAAAAACTTTGTCTAAAAGTGATTTATTTACAAAGCTTTTAGAATTTCTTGCCAGTTCAAATTTCATTAAATCTCTTGGAGTAGAATAGATATTTTTATCTCCATAAATAGCATCCAAAAAATCAAATGGAACTTTTACATAGTCTGTTTTATATGATGGTGTAGCATTTTCTCTCGGAGTAGTTTCATCAAAAACAAACGTGTTTTTCATATTTAAAGGTTCAAAAATAATTTGCTTCATTGCCTCTTTATATTTCATTCCAGTTACTTTTTCTATCAACAAGGCAAGCAATACATAATTGGTATTACAATATACAAAATGAGTATCTGTTTTATAATCTAACGGAATATTTTTGGTAGTAATTATGTTTAAAATATCGTTATTGGTTAGTGTTTTACTTTTATCCCAAATGCCTTTGTCTTCTATAAAATAACTGTATTTTTTTATTCCACTTCTGTGATTTAATAATGTTTTAACTGTAACATCTGGATAAGGAAAATCTTTAAAATAGGTTGTTAATTTGTCTTCTAAATTTAATTTTTTGGCATCAATTAATTTTAATATAGCGCTAGCTGTCAATACCTTACTAACAGAAGCAATATGTAAAGGTGTTTCTGGTGAATTAAGAGTGTTATTTTCTTTATTGGCATAACCTTCATATTTTTCATAAATAATTTGTCCATCTTTGGCAATTAAAAAACTTACATTTTCAAAGTCTTTTTCCCAATATTTTGCAAAGAAATTTTCTATTTGTAATTGCTTACTTTTTATGTATTTATCTGATAATTTTGGCAATGAATCTTCTCTTGGATGCATTGCATAAGTTAAACTAGATTTTTTTACAATGGCGTTTTTTTCTTTTTTATCGCAACTAATTATAAATAGTAAAATGGATAATAAAAGAAGTATTTTAAAGTGGAGACGATTCATTTTTATTTGATAATGGACAAATATAGAAAAGAAATTGAATTTCAAAAATGGGTTTGTATTATAATTAAGTATTTTGTAGTACATTTTTTCAAATTTATTTAATTGTAAAAATCTTTTGAAAACGTTTTCGTTAATAGTACTTTTGAAGTCTCAAAAAATAGATGAAATGAAGTTTGGAATTATTAAAGAAAGAAAAAATCCGCCAGATAGAAGAGTAGTATTTACGCCAGAAGAATTAGTTCGTTTAAAAGCAGAACATCCAGATGCCGAAATTAAAGTTGAATCGTCTGATATTAGAGTTTTTACAGACAAACAGTATATTGATTTAGGTTTAGATGTAGTATCAGATGTTTCTAATTGTGATGTGCTTTTTGGTGTAAAAGAAGTGCCAGTTGAAGCTTTAATTCCTAATAAAAAATACTTTTTCTTCTCGCATACTATTAAAAAAAATCCTCATAATAGAAAATTACTGCAAGCTATTTTAGATAAAAAAATAGATTTATATGATCACGAAACTATTGTTGATGATAAAAATAGACGATTAATAGGTTTTGGACGATATGCAGGAATTGTTGGAGCTTACAATGGTTTTCGTGCTTTCGGATTAAAATTTGAATTATTTAATTTGGCGAAAGCTGAAACTTTATCTGGTAAAGAAGAGTTAATTACAAGATTAAAAAGACAAACATTACCCAACATAAAAATTGTGCTTACAGGTCATGGAAAAGTGGGAATGGGAGCAAAAGAAATTCTTGATGGAATTAAAATTAAACAAGTTTCTGTTGATGATTTTCTATCTAAAATTTATTCGCAACCTGTTTACACCCAAATAGATGTATTGGATTACAACAAGCGTTTGGACGGAAAAATTTTAGATAATCAAGATTTTTATAAAAATCCACAAGAGTATACTTCTAATTTTGAACGATTTACAAAAGTTTCAGATGTTTTTATGGCTGGTCATTTTCACGGAAATAATGCGCCAGATATTTTAACACAAGAAATGCTAAAAGCTGCAGATTGTAAAATAAAAGTAGTAGCAGATATTTCTTGCGATGTTGAAGGACCAATTGCTTGTACAATTAGAGCATCAACTATTGCCGATCCAATTTTTGGTTATTTGCCTACAGAAAATAAAGAAGTTCCTTATACACATCCAGCAGCAATTGTTGTAATGTCTGTTGATAATTTGCCAAGCGAATTGCCCAAAGATGCAAGTGAAGGTTTTGGAGAAATGTTTATGGAAAACGTTATTCCAGCTTTTTTTAATGGTGATAAAGATGGAATTCTTGCAAGAGCTAAAATTACCGAAAATGGAAAATTAACTGAAAGATTTGCTTATTTACAAGACTATATAGACGGAAAGTAAATTTATAGATACAAAAAATTTTAAAACCTAATTTGTAATTATTTACATATTAGGTTTTTTTATTTAATGTTAAGAAAACGTTTTCGTTAATAACTAATTTCAATAGTTTTAGGTTTTACTTTATATAAATGTATTTTTATGAAAAATTTGTATTCTTTTTTTAGAATAGTATAATTTTTTACACATAAATTTAGTGATTTATAGTATTTCGCATCTAAATCACTATGTTTTAATAGTTTAATTCTATTTAAAATAATATAAAATGAAAAACTTATTTATTGCATCATTTTTAATTCTAACAATTTTTGCACATTCGCAAAGCGTTCAATCTCCTTCTAAAAATATTACTTTAACTTTTGCATTTGCAGAAAAAGGAAAACCAACTTACACCGTTTTTTATAAAAATAAGCCAATAATTTTACAAAGTTATTTAGGTTTATTGTTAAAAAACGGAACCGATTTAGCATCACATTTTAAAATAGATAGTGTTGGAAATAAAAGTGTAAATGAAATTTGGAAACCAGTTTTGGGCGAACAATCTGAAATTAAAAATGAATATAATGAAATGACAGTTGCTCTAACGCAAATGGCAACTGATAAAAAAATGAATATTATTTTTAAAGTCTATAATGAAGGAATTGCCTTTAGATATGATTTTCCTAAACAAAAAGATTTGAATTATTTTATTGTTTCTGATGAAGTATCAGAATTTAATTTGACTGACAATCATAAAACTTTTTGGATTCCTGGCGATTTTGACAGTAACGAATATCCATACAGTGAAACTTCGTTATCAGAAATAAATACTGATAAAACTGATTTAAATAACGGTATTGGAATGAAATCTATTGCTGGAAAAAGTGTTGTTCAATCGCCATTAATGATGAAATCTAAAGATAATATTTATTTAAATGTTTTTGAAGCTGCGGTTGTAAATTATCCAGTAATGCATTTGGATGTAAATACTACTCAATATAAATTAACATCGCATTTAGTTCCTAACGCAATTGGCGATAAAGCTTATCTTCAAACGCCTTGCGTTTCGCCTTGGAGAACCATAATGATTAGTGATGATGCTAGAGATATTGTGAGTTCAAAAATGATTTTGAATTTAAATGATCCTTGTAAAATTGAGGATACTTCTTGGATAAAACCTATGAAATATGTCGGAATTTGGTGGGAAATGCACGTTGGAAAATCAACTTGGGATTATGCTGGTTCTCAAAATGCTCAAAATTCATTGTCACAAGATTTACTTCCTTCTGGAAAACATGGCGCAACAACAGCTAACACAAAAAGATATATAGATTTTGCTGCCAAAAATGGTTTTGATGGCGTTTTAGTTGAAGGTTGGAATACTGGTTGGGAAGATTGGTTTGGAAATTGGAAAGAAAATGTATTTGATTTTGTTACACCATATCCAGATTTTGATTTAAAAGAAGTTACAGATTATGCTAAATCTAAAGGAATAAAAATGATAATGCATCACGAAACTTCTGGTTCTGTGGCTAATTATGAAAGACATTTAGATAGAGCTTTAGACTTAATGATAAAATATGGTTATCCTGCAGCAAAATCTGGTTATGTTGGTCGAATAATTCCTCGAGGTGAATTTCACGATGGTCAAACGATGGTCAATCATTTTAATTTCGTAGCACAACGTTTTGCAGATAATAATTTGATGTTGAATTCTCACGAAAGTTCTCGACCAACAGGTTATTCTAGAACGTATCCTAATTATATTGCTGCTGAAGCTGCTCGTGGAAATGAATTTAATGCTTGGAGCAACGGAAATCCGCCAATGCACGAAACTATTTTGCCTTTTACAAGACTTCTTGGTGGACCAATGGATTACACTCCAGGAATTTTTGAAATAAAAATGAGTTTTTACGATATATCTAAAAAAGAGCAAGTGCATACAACATTGGCTAAACAATTGGCACTTTATGTAACAATGTATTCTCCATTGCAAATGGCTGCCGATTTACCAGAGAATTATGAAAAATATCCTGATGCTTTTCAATTTATAAAAGATGTTGCTGTAGATTGGCAAGAATCTAAATATCTTGAAGCTGAACCTGGAGATTACTTGACAGTTGCTAGAAAAGATAAAAAATCTGAGAAATGGTTTTTAGGTTCAATTACTGATGAAAATGCCAGAAAAACTACAATTAAATTGGATTTTCTTTCGCCAAATAAAAAGTATAAAGCAATTATTTATCAAGATGGAAAAACTGCCGATTGGAAAAATAATCCAATAAATTATGATATAAAAACTATACAAGTTACTAGTAAATCTAAAATTAATTTAATTTTAGCATCTGGTGGCGGAACGGCAATTAGTTTTGAGCCGATTTAAAAAAATTAATTATTATTTTTTTTTATCAAATAAAAAGTGTAAATTTGCTTTTTGATTAATGTAAAATTACATAATATGAAAAATAAAGAAAAATTATATTTAAAAGATGAATCTGATATTTCAATTGTAAGTAAACCATCTGTTGTGTATTATATACCTTCTTATTCTCCAGTTACATTTGATAAAAATAATGTTTTAGAAAATTTGGCTCAAAATTCTAAAGAATTATTTAGTAAAGTTATTGCAATGACAGGTTTAACAATAAAAACATTAGCCGAAAACATTTTTGAAATAACACCTAAAACATTTATTAAATATAAAAACAACACCACTAAAATTCCATCAAGAATAGCAGAATTAGCCATAGAATTAAACACACTATACATGCAAGGAAGTATAGTTTTTGGTAATGCTACAGTTTTTAATAATTGGCTAGAAAAAGAAAATATTTTTTTTAACAATAAAAAACCATCCATTTTTTTAAATACTTCTACAGGAATTCATTTAATTTATGAAGAGTTAAAACGAATAGAGTTTGGTGCCACTGCTTAGTTTTATGAATGTTTTTAGAATAACTCATAAAAAGTGGTCAGATAAATTAGTTGCTTCGGGTTATGCAGCGAGATGGAATTCTAACGGATTTTATGTAATTTATTCAGCAGAAAGTTGTTCATTAGCTTGTTTAGAAAATTTAGTTCATAGAAATGGTTTTGGGTTAGATGCTGATTATTGCTTATTAACCATTTCCATATCTGAAACTGTTAAAAAAGAAGAAATTTTTGAAAAAAATTTGCCAAGTGGCTGGAATGAAAATGATGAAAAAGCTCATTTATTGTGTAGAAGAATTGGAGATGAATGGTTAAAAAATCAAAGTTCTTGTGTTTTAATAGTTCCATCGGCAATAATTTTAAACGAAAAAAATGTATTAATTAATCCAAATCATAAAGATTTTAATAAAATTAAACTAAAATCCGTTCAGCCATTTTTATTTGATAAACGGCTTATAAATACTTAACTAATTAACAACCAAAACCATAAATTATGAATTCAGAACAAACTAAAGCCAATAATTCGGCACTTTACACACTAATTACAGTCTTCTTTTTTTGGGGATTTATTGGTGCTTCTAACGGAGTTTTTATTCCATTTTGCAAAATTAAATTTGGGTTAGATCAATTTCAAAGTCAGTTAATAGATTTTGCATTTTATGGTGCTTACTATATTGGTGCATTGTTGTTATTTATTTTTAGTAGCGTTGTTAATAAAGATATTTTGAATGATTGGGGTTTTAAAAAAGGAATTATAAATGGTTTATTGATAAGTACATTTGGAGCTGCATTTATGATTTTTGCGGTAACGCAAGGAAGTTATTTAATGATTCTTGCAGCATTGTTTGTTGTAGCTTTAGGTTTTTCATTGCAACAAACTTCTGCTCAACCCTTTGCATCTTCACTTGGCGATATTAAAACAGCTTCTAACAGATTAAATCTTGCAGGAGGAATTAATTCGTTTGGAACTACAATAGGACCAATTGTAGTTTCTATTGCATTATTTGGTGTGATTGCTGGTGCAAATTTGGAAGAATTTGCCAAAAAAGCCAATTCACTTGATAAAATGGAAATTCTGTATGTATTTGTTGGTGGTTTATTTTTATTAGCAGCAGCATTATTTTATTTCTCTAAAAAATTACCTGCAGGAAAAAGTGATGCTACATTTGAACCAGCAAACAAGGCAATGAAAACATTAATTGCTATAACTTTAATTTTAATTGTAATTTTTGGATATATATTTTCTAGATATGAAGATGCCGATTTTATTAAACGATTTGTAGAAAGTAATGAAAAAGATTATTTAGGTTTAGGTTTAACTATTGCAACTTTACTAGTGACAGTTTTCGGATTATTATTTGCAAATGCAAGAGCACAAAAAAGTCCAGAAGGTTGGGGTGCAATGAAATATCCACAATTGGTTTTGGGAATGTTAGGAATTTTTACCTATGTTGGCGTAGAAGTTACAATTCAAAGTAACTTAGGTGAATTATTAAAAACAGATGCTTTTGGAAATATAAGCGGAGCAGATTTAGCACCATATATTTCTATGTATTGGGGAAGTTTAATGATTGGTCGTTGGGCTGGAGCAATTTCTGTATTTAATCCAACTAATTCTGTTAGAAAAATTTTATTAATTGTTGTACCATACATTGCGTTTGGCGTTGTTCTTTTTGTGAATCATATTTCTGGTCAAGATGTAAGTCCGCTTTATGCTTATGCTGCTGTTGTTGCTTTTCAAATTGCAGGTTTCTTTTTAGGACAAGATAAACCATCTAAGACTTTGATGATTTTTGGAATAATGGGAATGATAGCAATGATTATTGGATTGTTTTCTACTGGAACATTAGCTATTTATGCCTTTATGAGTGGTGGATTATTTTGTAGTATTATGTGGCCAGCCATTTTTTCATTGGCAATTACAGGTTTAGGAAAATATACCTCTCAAGGTTCGGCATTTTTAGTAATGATGATTCTTGGAGGTGGAATTATTCCGCCATTGCAAGGTAAAATTTCTGATATTATTGGAATTCACCAATCTTATTTTATTCCTGTTATTTGTTTTGCTTACTTGGCATATTATGGATTTGTAGTAAAAGGAATTTTAAAGAAACAAAATATTGACGTAGATTCTATTGAGGTAGAAGCTGCTCATTAAACATATAAAAATAGATTAAAAACTCTGAAAGTGTTATTCTTTCAGAGTTTTTTGTTTTAAATTGTATTAAAGCAAGCTAGTTATTTTAGATTTAATAATAAATGATTTATCTTTGTAAATCAACCTGCAAAAATGAAAAAGTTACCCAAATTAAGAGTTTTTCCCAACGAAGATTTTAGAGAAATTGTTATGCACGATTCTTTAAAGCTGAAATATGCAATTTCTAATAAAGGAAGATTGATAAGCTACAGCACGTCAATGTTATATGGACGAATTGTAAAAGGAACTTTGCAAGATGGTTATAGAATTATACGATTTGCTATTAAAGATGATGGAGTTAAAAAATACAGACATTTATTTTTTTATAATATTGTAGCCGAATATTTTTTACCAAAAACATCAGAAGATCAAACTTTTGTATTGCATTTAGATTATGTTAGAGATAATGATGATGTTAGAAATTTGCGCTTGGCAACAAGAGAAGAAATGTTAAATCACAGTAAAAAAAGTCCTAAAGTAATTGAAGCTCAAAAGAAATTCGTTGAAGGAAGATTCGGTGCTGATGGTGCTTCTAAGTTAACCTCTACTAAGGTTATGCATATTAAAAAATTATTGGCAAACCCAAACAGAACTACAAGAAAAAAAATTATAGCCAAGCAATTTGGAGTTACAACAATGCAAATACGCAGAATTGAAACTGGTGAAAACTGGAGTCAAGTAGAAATTTGAACTAAGAATTTAAATTCAATACATAAATTTTTAGCCCTGATGGAAGTGGTATCCTTTTATAAAAAAATATCCTTTCTTACAAAATTTTGGAAGAAAGGATATTTTTTTATAAAAGATAGAACGTACAGCAGGAATTACCAAATTAGATAATGCCCAAGCCATTCGCTACTAATTTACTAATTATTAAAATCAGTATCTTCTAGTTTTGTATCAATTATTTTACTGTTTTTTAATACAATTGGTTTGTTGTTTTTGCGCATTTTAATGTTTAAAAACTCTACAAATAAAGAGAAGAAAATGGCAAAATATAAATATCCTTTAGGTATAATTCCAATTTCGGTACCGCTTCCAAATTTAAAATGTGCCAAATGCGAACCTTCTGCAAGTAACATTACTCCAATTAATATTAAAAATGAAAGTCCAAGTATTTGAATTGTAGGATGTTGACTTACAAATTTAGAAACTGGTCCAGCAAAAATCATCATAATTACAATTGATATAATTACGGCTAAAATCATAATTTCTATTGCTCCAGCAGCACCAAAACCACCTTGTTCTACAGGTTTCATACTAATCATTCCAATGGCAGTTAAAATACTATCAAAAGAAAAAACAATGTTTAATAATGCTATTTGAACTATTGCTTTTGACAAGCTTGAAGCCGCTTTACCACTGGCATTTCCTTCTTCTTCGCCTTCCATTTTATGATGAATTTCTGATACCGATTTGTATAAAAGAAACAATCCGCCACCAAAAATAATCAAACTTTGACCTGTAATGTGTGCTTCAAAAAATCCCCAATCTATGTGTATTAAAGTTTTTTGTAAACTTAAAACCCAAGTTATTCCAAAAAGCAACGCAATTCTAAACGCCATTGCCAATAAAAGTCCTATTCTACGTGCTTTTGGTTGGTCTTTTTCTTCCAATTTTCCAGAAACTATAGACAAGAAAACAATGTTATCAATACCCAAAATTATCTCTAAAAAAGTCAATGTTAACAGTGCAATCCAAGCATTTGGATTCGAAATTAATTCCATCATATTCTTACAATTTTATAAAGTACAAAGTTAATTGTACGTTGTTTATTCAATTTTTGTTACAGTTCCAAGCTGTTTATTTTCGTCATTTACAAAAGAATATTCAAATGTGTACGAGTTTTTAGTAGTTGTTAAAATTCGCATACTTATTGCTTTTTGCTCTTTCATATTTTTTGGATGCAACTTTTCTAATACAAATTCACAGTCGTTAACCCAGCGTACGCTTGCTGAATCAGTTTTTCCTTTGTAGGTTTCTATTTGAAACTTATCTGTTCTTTCTAAAATTGTTGTTTCTTTTTTACCATCAATTTCTTGTGTAAAATTAAATTTTCCAGTTTTAAAATCGGCACAAATTTTCTTTTGTTTATAACACGAACTTAGCACAAACAATAAAAGTAACGTAAAGTATTTCATATTTTTATAGAAGCTTTATCCAGCTTTTCATTGCAATCTTGCTTTAAAAAACTTTTTTTCTAATTTTAAAAAAAGAGCTTCTTTGGTCGCTTTTTTTTAAAAAGAAAAAATAGTTTTTCCGCAGCAAGGATTTCCATTTTAATCTGGGCTAGGAAAATTTATTGAGTACAAAAATCGGTTAAAAATTTAAACTTTTGTTATAGAATTCAAAATAAATTTTGCAAAACTATTTCAATTTATCCATTTCGTCATCAGTGTAATTTTTTATTGATTTTTCTTTAGAAAATTTATCATCATTATACAAGTCAGATTTATTTTTAGGAATTGAAAGTGAATTCCATTCGTCTTTTTTAAGCATTTTAGCATAAAAAACAATTTGTCCAATATGATAAGGATAATGTGCCAATTGCCTGTTTACAGCATCTAAGATACTTTGACCTTCGTTTCTAATATAAATTATGGTAGTTAACTCTAAATCTTGCATCACATTCAATGCATTAAAAAAGCAATTCCAACCGGCATTCCAAAGTTCAAGAATTTCCTCTTTAGAATTTAATGTTTCGTTAAACTCACTATCTCTATTGCGCCATTCTTTTTCTCCATCCGAAGTTAAAAAGTCGGTCCAACGAGACAACATATTGCCAGAAAGGTGTTTTATAATTGTAGCAATAGAATTTGTATTATCATTTACCGAAATAAATAATTGTTCCTCTTCCAATTGATCTATAGCTTTTTCGCCAATTGTTTTATAGTATAAAAACTGTTTTTTTATACTTTCTAGGTAGTTGTTATTTTTCATCATTAAAAAGTCCTTTTACAATAGTATTTATTCCTTGAAATGTAAAATACATTCCACTTAAACAAATGCCGCAACCAATAGCCAAAACAAGATAATGCCAATTGGTTTGTTTATTACTAAATGCATTATACATAACTGCCGGACCAATAAACATTTGTGGCAAGGCAATCATTAAATATTTTAATCCTTTATTTATTAAGGTTTGATTTGTTGGCATATATTTATTTTTTTACCCAATTAGAAAGCAATTTTTTATCTGATGATAATTTACCAACAATTCTATATTTTGATTTAACAATTAACAACGATTCGGTTAGTTTGTCTTTCACAACTTTGTAAGGAGCAATTCCACTTGAGTGAATAAAAAAAGAACCTTCACTATTTACTAATACAAATCCTGTGTGATTGTCTAAACCAACAACATAAATTCCGTTGCCTTTATTTTTTAATTTTTTTACAAATTCCTCAATAGATTTATTAGAAAATCTAATAATATTATCTTCCGAAACAAGACTTTTAATCATTTCTTCTGATGCACATTGGGCAAGTTTTACTCTATTTATTTTTAAACCAATATCTCTTAAAGTCGTTGTTACAAAATAGCCACAAGCAATACTTCCTTCATTTGGTTTTTGAGTTATTCCATTAAAATCCCATTTGGTTCCATACCAATATGGAAAAATTTTAGTAGTTAATATATTTGTGAATTCAATTCCAATTGCTTCAGTATTCTTGTCTTTACTATTTGATTTTAAAGTTTTTATACTGTCTAAAGTTTTAGAGTAATCTTCTAAATTAACTTTTGTACTTTCTTCAATTAAAGAAGTTGAATTTGACTTTTTTGAAAATTGAAAAATAATAAATATTACTATTGAAAATAAAATTATGGGTATTATTTTTTTCATATTACTTTACAAAATTATCAACTGCTTTTCTAACACTTCCAAACTCATTCAATAATTGTGAAGCTTTATTATAATCAACATCAATTTCACTCATAATCATTTTTACTCCACGATCTACAAGCTTGTCGTTACTTAATTGCATATCAACCATTTTGTTGCCTTTTACTTTTCCAAGTTGAATCATTGTAGCAGTAGAAATCATATTTAAAACCAGTTTTTGAGCTGTTCCAGCTTTCATTCTAGAACTTCCTGTAACAAATTCTGGTCCAACTACAACTACAACAGCAAATTGAGCTGTCAATGCCAATGGACTTTCATCGTTACAAGTAATACAACCTGTACTTATATTATTTTCGTTGCATTTTTTTAATCCTTCAATAACATAAGGTGTTGTTCCAGAAGCTGCAATACCAATAACAACATCATTTTTATTTATGTTTAGTTCTTGTAAGTCAATCCAAGCTTGGGTTGTATTGTCTTCGGCATTTTCAACTGCTCGTCGAATGGCTTTATCACCACCAGCAATTATTCCGTTTACTAAGTCAAATGGAACTCCAAATGTTGGCGGACATTCACTTGCATCTACAATTCCTAATCGTCCAGAAGTTCCTGCGCCAATGTAAAAAAGGCGTCCACCAAGTTTGATTTTAGCAACAATTTCTGTAACTAATTTTTCTATTTGTGGTAATGCTTTTTCAACTGCAATTGGTACAGTTTTATCTTCGTTATTAATATTTTGCAATAAATCAGTAACCGACATTTTTTCTAAATGTTCGTATTTCGATGATTGTTCTGTGGTTTTGGTGAAGTTCATTTTTTTATCTAACACATCCTATATGTGATTCTTTGGCGATTATCATTCTATATTTATCAATCTATAAACTTATTTTATCCAATTTTGATTAAAATAAACGTGTAATTCTTTTAAAGAAAGATTTCCTATTTTAAAATATATAATTTTAGGAGAAACTTCGGATATTGAAAATTTATTAAAAAAATCTACATCTTTGGTTAAAATAATCAATTGATTATTAAGTGCATAATTCCAAATTTCACTATCTGACATTTTCAGATTTAAGTCAGATACAAATAGAAAATTATCGTCTTTAAAATAACTAAAATATTTTGGTAAATTCACATCAACCAGAAAACTTCTCATATTTAACTAGCTAATTGAATATCATTTTTAATGGTAGATAAATTTTTCAATGCAAATGCAATTGAAGCTTGAATATCTTCTTTTTCAAGAAAAGGATAAGCTTCTAATATAATTTCTGGTGAATCTCCAGCAGATAAGTATTGAAGAATAGTTTCGACAGTAATTCGCATTCCTCGTATTGTTGGTTTTCCGTTACAAACATCTGGATTGATTGTAATTCTTTCTAAAACAGATTTTTCCATTATTTTAGTTTTTACAAATTTACTAATTATTTTAATCTGATTTACAAAAAACTAGCCAATAAAATTCCCAAAACAATCATAGATATTTTGGCAATATTAAATTTATGACCTTCGCTACTTTCAAAAATAATTGTTGATGAAATGTGAAATAAAATTCCAATTACAACCGCAGTTATTTCAACATAATACTGGTTTAAAATAGGAAAACTATCAGAAACTATTGTTCCTAAAGGTGTCATAACCGCAAATGTTATCATAAATAAAAGAAGCGCAACTTTATTTAATTCAGCATTTAAGAAAAAAGTGGTCAATATTATAGCAATAGGAAAGTGATGAATTGCAATTCCTATAGCCAAATCGTGGTGATGACCAACAGGAAAACCTTCTAATAAAGCGTGCAAACACAAACTTATAAAAAGTAACCAAGGCATTTTTGCAATTTTTTCGTGTCCGTGAACATGTCCGTGTTCTGCGCCTTTTGAGAAAAACTCTAGAATTATTTGAAATAAAATTCCAATCATTATAAACAATCCAATTCTAGAATTATTACTTTCATAAACTTCTGGCAACAAATGCATTACTGTTAAAGAAAGTAAAAAAGAACCACTAAATGCTAATAACAATTTTAGTTGTTTTTTAACATTTGATTTAAGCAATAAAGCTATTGCATAACCTAAAAGAACCGATAATAATGGTAAGATGTAATTCATTATATGTAATCTGAATAAAATTAATTTCAAAAATCAGTATCAATATCAATATCAAAAATCAATATCAATTTCAAAAATCAATAAAAAAAATATAAATTAGGATTTAATAAATGATTAAAACTAATAACTTATAATTAAAAAAAAAATTATTTAAAAATCATAATTAATCGCTCGCTGTCTTTTTTATGGAATTTTTTTAATTTATAATCGCCAAAAATATCCAATAAAAATATTCCTGCTTCTTCCATCATAGTTTGAAAATCTTCAAGTGTAAAGGCACGAACTCGTTCAATAAAATGAAATTTTTCTCCTTTATCTTCAAATGCTATTTCTTTAAAAATGTGACCATCTTTATAAGTTCTTTTTATATGAAAATCTATTTCTTCAACTGTTTTTATTTCGTCTGAAACTAAATTTTCAATCACGTTTTGCACATTCATAAAATCAATTACTGCAAATCCGTATTCGGTTAAGCTTTGTTTTATAGATTTTAAAGTAACTAAATTGTCATCGTCATTTTCAAAATAACCAAAACTGGTAAATAAGTTAAAAATGGCATCAAACTTTTCTTCAAATGGCTCACGCATATCGTGCACTTTAAAATGCAAATAGTCTTTTTCATTTTTTTTGGCAGCTGCAATACTGTTTTCAGATAAATCTACACCAGTTACATCAAATCCAAGTTGGTTTAAATAAATTGCATGTCTTCCTTTTCCGCAAGCTAAATCTAGCACTTTTGCTTTTTCTGGTAAATTTAAATAATGGGTCAAGTTATCCATAAAAACTTGGGCTTCACGGTAATTTCTTTCCTTATAAAGTATGTGATAATAAGTTGTATCGAACCACGATGCAAACCAATTGGATTTTTGATTGCCAATTTGTGATTCTTTATTTGAGATTTCTGACATTAATTCTTGTTCATAAAATTCTTAGCTTGCAAATTTAGTGTATTTTTGCAGAAGTTATTCCAAGATTAGAATTTAGTTAATTATTGAAATAGAAATTGTGATAATTCCAAATTTTTGGATTTACAATTGAAGTCGACATTAAAATAGATACTGAAATTCTGAAATAAATTCAGAACAAGTAAAACTGCATAAATGGAAAATTTTAAAATGGTAGCCAAAACCTTCTTTGGTTTTGAAGAAATATTGGCAAAAGAATTGCAACAACTTGGCGCTCAAGATGTAGAACAAGGTGTTAGAATGGTAAGTTTTAAAGGCGATAAAGGTTTTATGTACAAAGCTAATTTGTCATTGAGAACAGCACTTAAAATTTTGAAACCTATTTATTATTTTCGTGCCAACAGCGAAATAAATCTTTACAAAGGAATTCAAGGCATCAATTGGTCTAAGTATTTGAATGAAAATCAGACATTTGTAATTGATACAACAGTTCATTCAGATGTTTTTAAGCATTCGCAATTTGTATCACAAAAGTGTAAAGATGCTATTGTAGATCAATTTCGCGAACGAACAGGACAACGACCAAGTGTTGAAAAAGATTTTCCAGATTTAAGAATAAATATTCATATTGATAAAGATCAATGTTCTGTTGCGCTTGATACTTCTGGAAATTCATTGCATCAAAGAGGTTATAAAACTGCAACAAATATTGCTCCAATTAACGAAGTTCTTGCCGCAGGAATGTTACTACTATCTGGTTGGGAAGGAAAATCTAATTTTTTAGATCCAATGTGTGGTTCTGGAACTATTCTTGCCGAAGCTGCAATGATTGCTTGTAATATTCCGGCAAATATTAACAGAAAAGAATTTGCATTTGAAAAATGGAACGATTGGGATAACGAATTGTTTGACAATATTGTAGAAGCTTTGATGAAACGAACTCGCGAATTTCATTATACCATTTCAGGTTATGATAAAGCGCCAAGTGCTGTTGAAAAGGCCAAATCAAATATTAAAAATGCCAATCTAGATGATTATGTAACTGTAAGTCAGCAGAATTTTTTTGAAACTAAAAAGGAAACAGTTGGACCTTTACACATGGTTTTTAATCCACCTTATGGCGAACGTTTAGATATTGAAATGGAACGTTTTTACAGAGAAATGGGCGATACTTTAAAACTTAATTATCCAAATACGAACGCTTGGTTTATTACTGCTAATCTTGAAGCATTAAAATTTGTTGGATTAAAACCTTCTAGAAAAATAAAACTTTTTAACGCAAGTTTAGAAGCAAGATTAGTAAAATATGAAATGTATGAAGGAAGCAAACGAACAAAATTTCAAAATAATCTTGAAGAATAAATATCAAAAGTCAATATCAAATTTCAATTTCAAAATTCAATATCAATTACAAGAATCATTAGTTTAAAATTACAATTTTAAATACTAAATATAATGAGTAAGAAAACTAAAGCATTTATATTTCAACTACTTAGTTTTGCAGTTTTATTTTTTACAGCTAGATATTTGGTTGCGACTTTTACAACTTTAACAGGTTTTTGGATTCCGTTTGCAGCATTTATTGTTGGAACAATTTTGGCTCCAAAGTTTCAAGCTGTAAAAACTAAAGATGGTGAAAAATTATTTATGAAATGGATTTTTCTAAAAGGAATTCGTGAGATAAAATAACTTTAAAAATTTCATTTCTTTTTTTCTTTAGCTTTTATTGTAGTTTTATAAAGTGGCAGAAAATAAGAAACTGTATAATTAAAACCTACACCAAAATCGCCATTGTACGTTCTATTAAAACCTGGAATGTATAAATTATCAAAGTTTTCTGGTTGTTTATTATTCATTAATCGGTTTACTCTCAAGCTAATTCCTAGATAAATATTTTTGTAAACTTCTGCTTTAAAACCAGCAACAACTTCAACCCATTGTGCAGACAAACCTGAGAATTTCTCTCCATCAATAATTTCTGGAGTAACACCAAAATAACTATCTCGATTATAAATTTCATAACTATTGCGCTGTTGCGAAAAAGAACTTACGCCATATCGCAAACCTACATAAATTATGTTTTCCATTCCAAGCCAGTTTTCATAAGCGTTGAAATCAAAACCTGCTTTTATATACGTTCCTTGTGTTGTAAAATTTATTCTATCATCGTCAACCGTTTTATTTTCATTACCCAATTCTACAGCAATGTAATGTATTCTTGTTAATTTAAAATCTCCAACAAGTTCGATGCCACGATAGTCTTTTTCATAAAAAGAACGAGTAAGTTTAAATAAATCTACTCCGAATCGAATTCCGAATCGCTCTTTTTTAGGCGCAACAGAATCTTTTTTAGTAGATAGTGAATCTTTTACAACAGTTTCTTGAGAAGTAACATTGAATGAAACCAGTAAAATTAAAACGCTAAAAGTATATTTTAATGTGTGTTTCATTTTCGTTTACAATATTTGGTTTTGTAATTATTATATTTTTTATCCAGTTGTTAGAATCTGTAGTAAGTAAATTAGCATTGGTATTGGTTAAATCAAAAGTTATTTTGTAACCACAAGCTCTTGAAACGAATACTGTATTTTTTGAGTAATTAAAAGTAACAACGTCAGTATTATCATTGGTTGTAATAGTATCAGATCCATTTTGTATAAAATTATAAACGGTTGTTTCGGTTGCAGTATTTAACGGAATTGAAATTTTACTAACTGCATTTGCACTAAAACCTGTAGTAAGTGGTGGCGAAAAAACTCCAATATTTGTAACGTTTTTTAAGGTTAAAGGATTAGCAAAATCATAAAATTCGATAGTTATTCTAGGTGTTGTAGCCGTTGCTTCATCGCAAATATCATCTTTTTCACAACCAGAAAAAGAGAAAGCAAGTAACACTAAAAGGAGTATTTTTTTCATATTTTTTATTTTTCAATTTCAAAAATCAACTTCAAAAATCAATTTCAAAAATCAATTTCAAATTCAAAAATCAATCTCAAATTCAAAAATCAATCTCAATTTTAAAATCAATCTCAATTTTAAAATCAATTTCAATTTCAAAAATCAATTTCAATTTCAAAAATCAATTTCAAATCTTGCAACATTTAAACTGAAAACTGAAAACTGACCACTGAAAACTGTCTACTAACCACTACTAACGAAGTTCCAAAAGTACAACATTTTCCACATGATGCGTTTGCGGAAACATATCAACAGCTCGCACACGAGTAACTTTATATTTTTCGTCCATTAATGCTAAATCTCTTGCTTGTGTAGCCGAGTTACAGCTTACATATACAATTTTCGGCGCTCCAGTTTTTAATAACATTTCTACAACATCTTTATGCATTCCATCTCTTGGTGGATCGGTAATAATTACATCTGGCATTCCGTTTTTAGTGATAAAATCATCGTTAAAAACATTTTTCATATCGCCAACAAAGAATTCACAATTAGTAATTTCATTGCGTTTAGCATTTTCTTTAGCATCATATATTGCTTCTGGAACAGCTTCAACACCAACAACTTTTTTAGCTTTTTTAGAAACAAATTGTGCAATAGTTCCAGTTCCAGTATATAAATCGTACACAATTTCGTTTCCTGTTAAACCTGCAAAATCTCTTGTAATTTTATATAATTCATAAGCTTGGTCAGAATTAGTTTGGTAAAAAGATTTAGCATTTATACTAAATTTTAAACCTTCCATTTCTTCAAGAATATAATCTCTTCCTTTAAATAATTTAATATCTTGATCGTACAAAGTATCGTTTGCCTTACTGTTTACAACATATTGCAACGAAGTAATTTGTGGAAACTTCTCATGAATAAAATTCATCAACAACTCACGATTGGCTTTATCGTTTTCAAAAAACTGAATCAAAACCATTAATTCGCCAGTCGAAGCAGTTCTAATCATTAATGTTCGTAACAAACCTTCGTGATTTCTTGCATTGAAAAAAGTCATATTGTTTGCAATAGCAAATTCTTTAATGGAATTTCGAATGTCGTTGGATGGATCTTCTTGCAAATGACATTTTTCTATATCTAAAATTTTGTCCCACATTCTTGGAATATGAAAACCCAATGCCGGATTTTTACTTAACGATAAATCTTCAGATAGAATTTCGGTTTCGTTTAACCAACGTGTGTCAGAAAAACCGAATTCCATTTTATTTCTATAAAAAAACTGTTTTTCAGATCCTAAAATGGGTTCAAAAGCTGGTAAATCTATTTTACCAATGCGTTTTAAATTATTATAAACTTCATTATTTTTATAAAATAATTGTTGTTCATATTTCATATTTTGCCATTTACAACCGCCACAAGCACCAAAATGTTGACAAACTGGTTCAATTCTATTTTGTGAAAACGAGTGAAATTTTATTGCTTTTCCTTCGTAATACGACTTTCTTTTTTTTAATGTTTGCACATCAACAACATCACCAGGAACAACATTTGGTATAAATATTACTTGTCCTTCTGGCGCTTTTGCAACTGAAACACCTTTGGCACCAGCATCAAGAACAGTTACGTTTTCAAATATAATTTTGTCAGTTTTCTTTTTTCCCATAGCGCAAAAATAAGGTTTTGGATTGTTTTTTGGATTAAACTTTAGCAATTAAATAACATAAAATTCTTGTCTATTTTTAAGTTTGCAGTGATTATTTTGTTTAATCACCGCATTTTTGCGGTGAATAGGTTTTTTAATCACCGCATTTTTGCGGTGAAAATAGAAATTAATCACCACATTTAAGATAGTTGAGATAGAGATTATTTTGATTTAAGAAGCTTAATTTAATTACATTTACACCATGAAACACCTAGCATTACTTCGCGGCATAAACGTATCAGGCACAAAAATGATAAAAATGGATGCGTTAAAAAAAGCACTCGAATCTATTGGGTTTACTGATGTTGTAACTTATATTCAAAGTGGAAATGTTTTTGTAAACACTAATGAAGAAAGCGCAAGCAAAGTTGGATTTATGATAAAACAAGAAATTTTCAAGTCGTTTGGTCATGATGTTCCTGTGGTTGTAATTGGCAAAGAAGATTTGCAATTGTGCTTAGTTAACAATCCTTTTTTTAAAGAAAAAGATGTTGATTTAAAGAAATTGTATGTTTCATTTGTATCAAAATCATTAACTCCAGAAAGCATTCACGACTTAAAAATTAGCAATATAAAACCAGACGAAGTAAGTATTGACAACACAAGACTTTACATAAAATATTTCGATTCGCCTGCCAAAACCAGATTGGATAATAATTATATTGAAAAGAAATTAATACTCACATCAACCATTAGAAACTGGAATACGGTTAATAAATTATTGGAATTGTTTGAAACTGTTTAAAAAAAACGTTTGAACGTTTAAATGGATTAAATTTGTTTTAGAAATACTAGTTAAAACTATTAAAAAACTTATCATATTTTAAATTTGAATTAAATTTTTTAATTGTTAAAGATTTAAACTTTTAAACAATTTAAACTTCTAAACAATTTAAACTTCTAAACAAGCTCAAACCAAACTAAAAAACATTAAACCATCCATAAAATGAACGATTTAACTTTTAAAAGTGCCATTTCTGGATTGGAATTTCCAGAAAATCAAAAGGTTTGTGGCAAGAACATTCGGCTTCCTGTTTTAAATCTCATAAAAAAAGAACATCCAGCATTTAAAACTTCTGATTTTATTGGAGATTCTGAATTAAATTTATTTAGAGAAAAATACATTGCAAAGTTTTTGTCTAGCGAAGTTGGCGAACTTTCAGAAATTCATAAAAACGTAATAAAATCTATAAAAGACGATGATAAATCATTTGTAACCAAACTAGAAGACGAACCAGATGTGAGAACTTTTGGTCAAGTAATTGCAGATAAAGTAGCAGCATTTGGCGGAAGCTGGACGTTTATAATTTCGTTTTTTATTTTTATTTTAATTTGGATTGCTTGCAATGTTTTTTTGCTTTTAAACAAAGGTTTTGATCCTTATCCGTTTATATTATTAAATTTAATTTTGTCATGTTTGGCTGCGCTTCAAGCTCCAGTTATTATGATGAGTCAAAACCGTCAAGAAGAAAAAGATAGAGAAAGAGCCAAAAAAGATTATATGATTAATTTAAAATCAGAGTTAGAAATTAGGTTATTAGATGATAAACTAGATCATTTATTATTGCATCAACAACAAGAATTAATAGAAATTCAGAAAGTTCAAATAGAAATGATGAATGATATTTTGGAAAGGATAAAAAAATAGTTTAAGAAGGGTTTAAAATTGTTTAAAGTTGCTCAACTAAAAAGATTAAACTCTTAAACCATTAAACATTTAAACAATTTAACTAATTTTGTAAAAATTTTTAGTATGTCAGTTTTAGAAAAAATTAGCTCAGAAGAAATTATTTCGTTAGAAAATAAATACGGAGCACACAATTATCATCCACTTCCAGTAGTGTTGAGTAGAGGTGAAGGTGTTTATGTTTGGGATGTTGAAGGTAAAAAATATTACGATTTTCTTTCGGCTTATTCTGCTGTAAATCAAGGTCATTGCCATCCAAAAATTGTTGGTGCAATGGTAAATCAAGCGCAAACGTTAACCTTAACTTCTCGTGCATTTTATAATGACAAATTGGGAGTTTATGAAGAATATGTAACTAAGTATTTCGGATTTGACAAAGTACTTCCAATGAATACTGGTGCAGAAGCTGTAGAAACTGCTTTAAAACTTTGTAGAAAATGGGCTTACGAAAGAAAAGGAATTCCAGAAAATGAAGCACAAATAATTGTTTGCGACGGAAATTTTCATGGAAGAACGACTACAATAATTTCTTTTTCTAATGATGAAAATGCTAGAAAAAATTTCGGACCATATACTGCAGGATTTATCAAAATTCCTTATGATGATATTAATGCGTTAGAAAGCGTTATAAAAACCACTAAAAACGTTGCAGGTTTTCTTGTAGAACCAATTCAAGGAGAAGCTGGAGTTTACGTTCCGGCAGAGAATTATTTGGCGAAAGCTAAAGCACTTTGCGAAGCTAATAATGTTTTATTTATTGCCGATGAGGTTCAAACAGGAATTGCAAGAACTGGTTCAATATTAGCAGTTTGCGGAAATTGTACTTGTGAAAATGCTTGCGAAAAACAACCAAGTTATGTTGCTCCAGATATTTTAATTCTTGGAAAAGCGTTGTCTGGTGGAGCATATCCAGTTTCTGCAGTTTTAGCAAACGATCACATTATGAATGTTATAAAACCTGGTCAACATGGTTCAACTTTTGGTGGAAATCCTATTGCTGGAGCAGTTGCAATTGCAGCTTTGGAAGTAGTAAACGATGAAAATTTATCTCAAAATGCACGCAGATTAGGAAAGATTTTTAGAGAAAAAATTGGCGAATTTGTAAAAACATCTAACATTGCTTCGCTAATTCGCGGAAAAGGTTTGCTAAACGCCATTGTAATTAATGATACCGAAGAAAGTGATACTGCTTGGAATATCTGTTTGGCATTAAGAGATAACGGATTATTGGCAAAACCAACACACGGAAATATTATTCGTTTTGCGCCACCATTGGTTATGAACGAAGAGCAATTATTAGATTGTGTTGCTATAATTATTACAACCTTAAAACAATTTGAAAAATAAAACAATTAAATTTTAACCAACCAAACCAAACCAAACATTTATGGAAAACGAATCTACTTTAGAATTAAACAACAACGCAGTTGAAGCATTGAGAGAAAGCGCCAAATGGTCAATGTTTCTTGCAATTATGGGATTTATCGGAATTGGATTTATGATAATTGCTGCACTATTTGTTGGATCTGCAATGGCAATGATTCCAGATGATCCATTTAATCCAATAGCAGGTTTTAGAAAATATATTTCAATTATATATGTAATTTTAGCAGCTTTATATTTTCCTCCAGTATATTATTTATACAAATATGCTTCGGATATGAAAAACAGTTTGCTGTCTAGAAATTCACAATCAGTTTCAGAAGCTTTAGTTTCTCTTAAAACACATCATAAATATTTAGGAATTTCTATAATTGTGTTAATTGCATTATATAT
>NZ_JAYUPK010000028.1:0-9579 GCF_043760115.1 Flavobacterium sp. | reverse complement strand
TTCCAATCATTTTGTTGCGTTTTTCGCTACGCGAAAAATGCAACAAGATGGATTTCCATTGCTGTCAGGGCTAAAAATTTATTTCTTTTGTAAAATATAAATTCTTATTCAACAACTCTTTTAAAACTTCAATCGAAATAAATAGAAAATCGCAACCTATTGCTAGATTGCGAATTTTCATTAAAAAAACCTACTACTTATTTTTGGAATATATATATTCCTAGACTTATCAAACTTGAATATAAAATTATCAAAGTAAATTCAAGTTTATATTTATTAAATAAATTCATAACTATTTAATCATTAACTTTTTGGTAGCAATAGTACCAACATTATTTTGAACTCGTACCATATACAATCCAGAAGCTAAACTAGATACATTTATTACTTTTAAATTACTTGTTAGTACTTTTTGACCTTGTAAAGAATAAAATTCTACCGACTGAAATTCACTTTCTAAATCAATATTTAAAATATCAGTTGCAGGATTAGGATATAAGCTGAATTTTAAATTATTAGAATTGAAATCCTCATTTGAAAGTATAGCGCCATTCAAACTTGCAATTTGAGCTGTTGTTAAAGCACTGTTGTAAATTTGTAAATCGTCCATAAAGCCATTAAAATAATTTTGAGTACCACCTAAAACACTTCCTAACCAAAAATTAGTTCCAGTTGTATTTAATGTTCTTGGAGTACTGCTAAGAAATACACCGTCTTTATATACTTTAGCATCTGTTCCATCATAAACAAACGTTATGGTATACCAAGTTCCTGGATTTATTGTATTTGAAAAAGTATAATCGCCTGAACCCCAAAAATAATTTCTACCTTGTGTAGCATTAATTTGAGACCATCCATAAGCCTGATTAGCTGTTGGTGTTCCCCAAGCAAAAATATTATTTTGAAAAGAAAATGTTTCACTTACTTCAATATTCAATCGTATAGAAACTGTTCTTGCAGAAGCACCTTGCGGTAAATTTGGTAAGCTTGCGCTAAAATTTGGTGTTTGATTTCCGCTCATACTAGAAGCCAAAGCACTATTCCCAATTACAAAAGAATAAGTACCAGAATTTGCTTCATAATTAAGAGCTGGACCACCATTTTCTTCATTTAAATTACCTGAAAATTTATAGTGATATACAGGCGTTGGCTGTGCAGGTGTCGCTAATGTTGTAAATTGATTTACTGCAGAAGCAGTTTGTCCATTGGCATTAATAGCCCTTACATAATAGTAATAAATAGTATTAGGCGTTAAACTACTCAAGTTTATTGTATGATTTGTAGCACTATTTGATGTAACAACTGGACCAGATGCTGAACTCGTTAATGCAGATGCCGATGTGCCATAAAAAATATTTGTTGGTGATGCAATTCCATTTGTATTTACATCAAAATTAATTGTAGCAGCAGTATTTGTAATATTGCTTGCATTTACAGAAGTAATTACTGGCACTGCTGTTGAACCTGTTGTTGTAAAAGTTAGCGATGAATTTAAAAAAGATGTTCCTTCACTATTAAATGCCCAAACATTATAATCATAGGTTGTATTAGGTGTTAAACCAGTTAGCGATACAGATAGAAGAGTTGGTGTAGTTCCAGAAGCATTTCCACCAGTTTGCGTTTGTAATGTTCCACCTGGACTAGTACCATATCTAATCTCTGTAGTTGTTGCTGCATTATTAGCATTTACGGTATAATTGATAGTTGCTGTGGTATTGCCGATGTTCGTAGCCGAAACATTAGTAATTGTTGGCATTGCTGGTGTCGTTCCAGTAGTATTAGTAGAGTACAACGAAGCTATTTGTGTTCCTGTTAATGCCGTGTTATAAATTTTCAAATCATCTAATTGAAGTGCAACACCTGTGGCACTATTACCATTATTAACAAATCGATTTAGTGTTAAATCTGAAGGTCCAAATGTGTTTAATGTTCTTGGATAATTACCCACATCAACACCATTATAATAAATAGTTAGTGTTGTGCCGTTATGTGTCATGGCAATATGTACCCAACCATTATTTGTTGCTTGAATTTGTGAATTATTTTGTGGCACATTATAATCATTTCCTGCACCCCAAGTGTAGAATGTATTTTGAACACCGTTTCTCCAAAATCCAAATGCTTGATTAACACTACTCGTTCCCCAACCAACCGGCATATAAGTTCTATCATCAGTATCATTAATAAATTTTACCCAAAAAGATAACGTTCTAGCACTATTGACAACAGGAAGACTCGGTGCATTTGCACTTACACCATTGTAAGCAAACGTTAAATTATTAGGAATGTTTATTGCTTCATTGGTTTGACCTAATCTATTGTTTACATAGGTTGCGATTCCTGCGCCAGTATTTGTAAATCCGTTAAAAGTTCCTGTTCCTGAACTGTTTGTGTTTCCATCAAAATCAAATTGATAAATCGGTGTTTGTGCATTGGCTATACCAATTACAAAAAAAAGTACTAAGAAGTGTAATAGTTTTTTCATTATTTAAGTTTTAAATTATGGTGCAAAAGTATTTTAATGTATCTCATTGTTGAGCAACAACTTCACTAACAGTTGTTTTGAGTTCATAAACTGATGTCGAGATTTTTCTATTAATGAAGCGTTAAATTTTATAATTTACCACGAAAAGTTGTTTTGACTTCATAAACGGTAATTATTCGTAGTTTAAGTTCTACATTATTTTACTATTTTTGAAATTAGAAAATAGAAACTATGAAAGCCATAATTGTTGACGATGAAGCACATGCAAGATCGTTATTGCTTAACACTATAAAAGAACATTGCAAAGGTGTAGAAGTTATTGCAGAAGCTGAAAATGTTAAAGAAGCCGTAAAACTTATCAACAAGAATGATATTGAATTGGTTTTTCTAGATATTGAAATGCCCAATGAAAACGGATTTGCCTTGTTTGAATACTTTGACAACCCAAAATTTGTTACTATTTTTTGTACCGCTTATTCAGAATATGCCATTCAAGCTTTTGAAGTTTCGGCGGTAGATTATTTGTTAAAACCTGTTTCTATAAGTAAACTACAAGATGCGATAGAAAAAGCTATAAAATTACAAGGACAAAATCAAATCTTGAACAACGTCAATGCCTTGCGCGAAAACATTACTGTAAATCAATTGCAAAAAATTGCTTTACCACTTTCTGACGGATTGGTTTTTATTAAAATTGACGATATTCTTTACTTTGAAGCCGATGGTTCTTATACTCATGTTAATACAAACAAAGAAAAATATTTAGTAAGTAAAAAAATTAAAGAGTTTCATGAGTTGTTATCCAACGATTCTCGCTTTTTTAGAGTGCATCGTTCCTATTTGGTAAATATTCAACAAATAAAAAAATACAGCAAACGAGATGGTGCTACTTTAGTTTTTGAAAACAATAAAGTAATTCCTGTTGCACGAGAAAAGAAAAATGAGTTTGATAATTATATTGGAAATATTAGTGTTTAGGTTATGAAATTAAAAGTAATCGTTTTTTTATTTGGTTTAATAAATTGTTTTGGGCAAAACGATAAATCATTATCAAAAATTGAAAATTACAAGAAAAATGATTCTACCAAAGTCGAATTAATTGTAGATTATTGTGTTGCCAACACTTTTTCTAACTCATATAAAAATTTAGAGCTTGCCAATCAAGCACTTTTAATTTCCAAAAAAATTAAATATACAATAGGAGAAATTAGAGCATTAAATTGTATCGGAAATTACTATTATCAACAAGCCACTTATGACAAAGCAGTAGAATTTTACAATAAAGCAATGTCAATATCTGAAAAGACTAGAGATATAAATAATCAAATCATTGGAAAGAGTAATTTGGCAAGTTTATATACTAGAATTCATCAAGAAAAAAAAGCGTTAATTATATTTAAACAAGCGGATAGTCTACTAATTTCAACTGGTCAGGAAGAATCTCAAAATAGAGCTGCAATTTTAACCAATATCGGAATGGCTTTTTCATCTTTAAAAGAGCACGAAAAAGCGATTGAATATCATAAAAAAACATTGAAAATTTGTGAAAACAAAAACATTAGTTTTGGTATAGCACTTTCTAAAAGTAATATTGGAGAAGAATATATTAGATTAAAAAAATATGATATTTCACTTCCGTATTTAATGGATGCAATGGAAATTTCTGAAAAAGAGGGTTTTGAAAATTTTTTAAGTCAAATTTATAAAAATATTGCAGAAATAAATTTACAAATTAAAAATCGAAATAAAGCTATTTACTATCTCGAAAAAGCAGTATTCATAGCCAAAAAGATTGATGACAAAAATTCACTTTTATCAGCTACACAGATTTTACAGCATACTTTTTTTGAAATTAAAGATTATAAAAATGCGTATTTTAAGAGTATTGAACATTTTCAAATTAATGAAAATATCAACGGATTAGAAAAACAAAAAATTATTTCAGATGTAAATACAAAATACGAAACCGAAAAAAAAGAAGCCCAAATAAAAGCATTATCCCAACAAAAGAAAATTGCCGATTTAGAATCACAACGTCAAAAAACCATTGCAATAATACTTGCCATTGCCATTATTTCAATTTTAATAACATCGTATGTTTTATTTAATCGTTTTAAAATCAAAAAACAAAACGAACTTTTAAAATCGCAACTTGTTGAAGCAGAGAAAACCATTGAAGCCGAGAAAAAAGCAACAGAAAGTGAACTAAAAGCGCTGAAAAGCCAAATGAATCCCCATTTTATTTTTAATGCATTGAGTAGTATTCAAGACCAATTTATGTTTGGCGACAAGATAATTGCCAACGAACAAATGGGTAATTTTACGTATTTAACACGTCAAATATTAAACGTTTCAGGCAAAAAGCAAATTCTACTTTCAACAGAAATTGATATTCTCACTAAATACCTTGAACTCGAAAAAATGCGTTTCAAAACTGATTTTGAATATAAAATTACAAACAGTGAAACAATAGATGAAGATTACCACGAAATTCCGCCAATGCTCATTCAGCCTTTTATAGAAAACAGCATTAAACACGGTTTGCTACACAAAAGCGGACTTAAAAAAGTAAGCATCAATTTTGAATTAGACGCTAACGAAGAATACATCATTTGTACCATAATTGACAACGGAATTGGGCGACAAAAATCAGCCGAAATCAAAGCTAAAAATCAAAATAATCATCAATCATTCTCTACTAATTCTATAGAAGAACGACTAGAATTATGGAATGAAAAAAATACTAATTCTATTGTATATGAAGATATTAAAGATAATAATTATGAAGTAATAGGAACTAAAGTAGTTTTAAAAATAAGCATTCATTAATTCAATTGCTCTTGAAAAACTTCTAATAAAAAATCTGGCGAAACCATTCTTGTTGGCGATTTAGCCATAGCTTTCAAAACTCTATTTATGGCAAACGGATTCAATCCCATATTTACACCTATTTCGTGAATAGCAATGTTTTCTCTTTCGTGTAAAACGCCATCGCAATGCATTAATAAAGCTAATCTATAAAATTGCTGAATGCGTTCAAATTCACTTTTAATACATTCTGTCTTAATTTCTTGATGAAATAATTGGTCAAAAGTATCTTTGTCAACACCAAGCTGAACAGCAATCATAGATAAAAATAAATATTCTTTCTCGTGCAATTTTCCATCTACTTGAGCAAATGAAATCATATCTGAAAGCAAACTCAATTTTTGTATTTTTGTAGGCATAAACAAAGTATATTTTTAGCTAAAATAGTATTTATTTGTAAAACTTTAAAATTTATTCTTTTGAAAAATTTAATATCCATATTTATTCTGCTCGTTTTTACTTTTTCGTTTGGGCAACAAAGTACAGCTTCCAAACAAGTTTCTACTTTTTCTATTGAAGCACCACAACTTAACACAACTAAGAAAATTTGGATTTATCTACCTAAAAACTATGAAAATTCAACTAAGAAATTTCCTGTAATTTATATGCACGATGCTCAAAATTTATTTGATATAACAACATCTTATGTAGGCGAATGGAATATTGATGAAACATTAGACAGTTTGAACGCTCAAGTAATAGTTATAGGTATAGAGAATGGTGGCGAAAAAAGAATGGAAGAATTAACGCCGTTTAAAAACGAAAAATATGGTGGTGGAAATGCAGATAATTATTTAGATTTTACAGTAAATACATTAAAACCATTTGTAGACAAAACGTACAGAACAAAATCTGATGTAAAAAATACTTGTATTTTTGGTAGTTCGCTTGGTGGATTAATTTCTTATTATGCGTTACTCAAATATCCAAAAATATTTGGAAAAGCTGGAGTTTTTTCACCATCATTTTGGTTCAACAGAAAAGAAATTTTTGACTTAACTGATAAAACTAAAAAACTAAAAAGTAAAATCTATTTTCTATGTGGCGATAATGAAGGCGATGATGATGTAATTAAAGATTTAGAAAGTATTGAATATAAAGTAAACACTATTAGATGTGAATGTAAAAATTTAAATAAAAAAGTAATAGTAAAAGGTGGTCAACACAACGAAAAATTATGGCGCGAAGGATTTAAAAAGGCGTACCTTTGGCTTTTCTAAAAAGATGGAAGTTGGAAGCTTGCAGATGGAAGATTTTAAAAATAAACAGAGAACAATTAAAAACAAACAATTTCTAGTATGAATAACAATGATATTTTTAAAAAACTACGTGTTGCATTACAATTGCGTGACGACCAAATAATTGAGATTTTAGAATTAGTAGATTTTAGAATTTCAAAAGGCGAAATTGGAAACATTTTTAGAGCCGAAGATCATTCTGATTTTATGCTTTGTGGCGACCAAATTCTTAGAAATTTCCTTAACGGATTAATTATTCACTTACGTGGAACAAAAGAAAATCCTAAAAACCCAACAGAAGTTTTGAAACAAAATAAAGCAGCAATAACTCCAAAGAAAGAATTTGTGAAAAAAGAATTTGTAAAAAAAGAATATTCTGCCGAGTTTAATGAATCTCGTGGCGAACAAACTCCAAAAGCTATTGCAAAGAAAAAACCAGTTGCTAAAGCAAAATTTCAAGAAAAAAGACAACCAAAAAAAATTGAAATTGTAGAGAAAGTAAAATTCAATAACGGAAAAGCTAAAAAATAATTGAATGCTAAGTTAAAAATTCTGAATAAGATTCTTGCAGTATTTTTAATTGCCACTAACCTATTCTATTTTATTCCTTTAAATATCACTAATGTTTTTTCTGGATTTGGTACTATGGGTTTTGGGCTCATTGTGTTTCCATTCATATTAATAATTAATTTATTTACAA
The DNA here is from genome assembly GCF_043760115.1 of Flavobacterium sp. Classification (GTDB taxonomy): domain Bacteria; phylum Bacteroidota; class Bacteroidia; order Flavobacteriales; family Flavobacteriaceae; genus Flavobacterium. Next base: position 2,288 of record NZ_JAYUPK010000028.1, on the reverse strand, counting down.
TACCAGCATTCTTAACCTTTAAAGAAAAAAATAATTTTGTGGAGTTATTGGTAATTAATAGTATTGGAGTATTTATAATTTTATTTTTAATTTTTGAATTCAAAATTTTTTAAAACACATTTTATGAAAACAGCTTTATTAATTGGTAGCACAGGATTAATTGGTAAAGAACTACTAAGTAATTTACTCCAATCATCTCATTATGATAAAGTAATTATTTTTGTGAGAAAAAAATCGGAAATAATTCATCCAAAATTAGAACAAGTTTTAGTAAATTTTGATAAAATAGAAGAAGTAAAACACCAAATAAAAGGAGACGATTTTTTCTGTACAATTGGAACTACAATAAAAACTGCAGGAAGCAAAGACGCGTTTAGAAAAGTAGATTTTGAATATCCAAAACAGTTTTCACAATTTGCACAAGAAAATAAAGCTTCACAATTCTTAGTAATTTCATCACTTGGTGCTGATAAAAATTCTACTAATTTTTATTTAAAAACTAAAGGCGAGTTACAATATTTTTTAAAATCATCTGGCTTTAAATCGGTTTCAATTCTGCAACCATCATTACTATTAGGAAACAGAACCGAATTTAGATTAGTCGAAAAAATGGGTTCAGTTTTTAGTAAACTCTTTCCATTTGTATTTATTGGAAGTTTAAAAAAATACAAACCTATTGAAGCAAAAACTGTAGCTAATGCAATGATTAAAATTGCTTTACAGAATAATTCTGGTTTTAGAATTTATCAATCCGACGAATTGGAAGAAATATCTAAATAAAAAAAATCCCAATTCACATTGAGATTTTCTATATTCATTCTGAATTTATTTTAGAATCTAATTTTCTATCTTACTAAGAAAGAGCAGCTTGAACTTGATCTGCAGCTTCTTGAAATTGAACAGCAGATAAAATTGGCATACCAGAATTATCAATTAATTCCTTAGCAATTTCAGCATTTGTACCTTGTAATCTCACAATAATTGGAACTTTAATTGCATCACCCATATTTTTATAGGCATCAACAACTCCTTGCGCTACTCTATCGCAACGAACAATTCCACCAAAAATATTAATCAAAATAGCTTTTACATTGGCATCTTTCAAGATAATTCTAAAAGCCAATTCTACACGTTTTGCATCTGCAGTTCCACCAACGTCCAAGAAATTTGCTGGTTCAAAACCTGCATATTTAATTAAATCCATTGTTGCCATTGCAAGTCCAGCACCATTTACCATACAACCAACAGTTCCGTCAAGATCAACGTAATTTAAACCTGCGGCTTTTGCTTCAACTTCAATTGGATTTTCCTCTCTAACATCTCTATATTCTGCCAAAACTGGATGACGATACAACGCATTATCATCAAGATTTACTTTAGCATCAACAGCAATAATTTTATTATCAGATGTTTTTAAAACCGGATTAATTTCAAACATCGATGCATCAGAACCAACATAAGCTTTATACAAAGCGTCAATAAACTGAACCATTTCTTTAAAAGCGTTTCCAGAAAGTCCTAAATTAAAAGCAATTCTTCTAGCTTGAAAACCTTGTAATCCAACATTTGGATCAATCTCTTCATTGTGAATTAAATGTGGCGTATGCTCTGCAACTTCTTCAATATCCATTCCACCTTCAGTAGAATAAACAATCATATTTCTGCCAGTTGCTCTGTTTAATAAAACCGACATGTAAAATTCGCTAGTTTCACTTTCACCTGGATAATAAACATCCTCAGCAACCAAAACTTTATGAACTTTTTTACCTTCGGCGCTAGTTTGAGGCGTAATTAATTGCATACCAATAATTTGCTCAGCCAATTCCTCAACTTGTTGCAAGTTTTTAGCCAGTTTTACTCCACCACCTTTACCTCTTCCACCAGCATGAACTTGTGCTTTAATAACGTGCCAACCAGTTCCAGTTTCTGCAGTCAATTGTTTGGCAACAGCAACCGCTTCTTGCGGATTATTTGCTACATAACCACGTTGTACTTTTACACCATAACTGGCTAATATTTCTTTTCCTTGGTATTCGTGTATGTCCATATTGAAGTTTTTGTCTTTTTAATCCCGAAGTTTCGGAGCACAAAAATAACTAAATTTCATCAATTATAAAAACAAAATATTTTTATTTAGTATTTATGCTGATGGATATCAGTACTTGTGCTGATGAATATCAGTACTTGTGCTGATGAATATCAGTAGCGAATGTATTGGGCATTCTCAACTAGTCATTTTCCAGCCATACATTTCAATCTTTAGTTGCGTTTTTCGCTAAGCGAAAAAC